>JAPOQB010000545.1 GCA_026710965.1 Deltaproteobacteria bacterium
GTCGACGGTCCGCTGGGCGGTGCGGCGTGGCGCCACGAAGGACCCCTGGCTGGCCCGGATGCTGGCGCGCAAGCCGCGCATGCTGGTCGCGGTGGCGTTGGCCAACCGGATGGCCCGCATCGCCTGGGCGCTGCTGACGAAGAACGAGTACTACCGCGGACCGCAGCCGACCGCCTGACAAGACAGGAGCGGGTTGCGGCGTCTCGAGGATGCGAGCAGGTCGAAGGATGGTAAGGGCACGCGGTCAACGAGACGGTGGGTCGGGAGAACCAGCCTTTTGGCGAGTGCCTCTGAGCACGCTGAAGCGATTGTGGACCCGACCCGCGTATCTCCATACAGGCCCGCGGGGCGTGATATCCCGCAATCCATGAGGCCGGACACACGACAGCACCTGACCGCATGCACCGTACCATCCGCCAGAGACGTCACCCTCGCGCACGACCAACCGCGGCCGTCAACCCGCTTCGCGGCTCCTCCGCTCCGCTCCGGCCCCTCCGGGGGGACCGCCACGGCCGGCCGTGCGGGAAACTCTTGTCGGCCAGCCGGAAGGCTGGCCGTTCTTCAACGGAAGCGCGCGCGGCTTCGGAAGCGGCCCCGTTGTAGCGGCGAATCGACGCAGCAGAACTCAAGACCGAGATCACGAAGAAGGAGCTTGCAATCGCGGAGGCGTCCACACACGCCAGAAGGAGAGGCCGTCCGATGGAGAAGACACTAGCAACGGAGGTGCCATGCTGGGATGGTCTCAAAGGAAGAGTGTGGCACGCGACTACTGGAGAAGGAGCACTCGGCATCCTTCGGGAAGGCGAGATCCGGACCAGCACGGGCCGCCACAACGCCTACACGTACCACGAGCACATGGTGAGCCTGTTCGACTTCGGTCCCACGGCGCACTACGACGCGGGCCCCCCCTCGAATGTCGAGAACATGATGCCCTGGTTTACGGGAGGCATTCATAGGGGGCCATCTGGTGAACCTCCGACAATGACGGTGTGGCTCGAAGCCGATGTTGCCAAGATGAGGACCGAATTCTGCGATGCCGCAGCTCTAGCGACTCGTGCTCGAGGGAAGAAGTACACCACCCCGTATGCTTCCCGTCCTATATTGCCCAAGTTGATCTTCGGGCTGGAGGCCGCCTACGCCGGTCCGCTTCCAGTGACCATGCTGAGCTCGGCGGTCTTGTTGGAGGTTCATGACCCATTTGCGGTGATCGCACGGTTTGATTGCGTTGAGACGCTGGCCCGTAGGCTCACAGCTCAGAATGCGACGTCGCTAACTTAGCTAGCTGTTCGCCGGCGGGCGACTACGCGGAGCGCTCGGAACAAGCAGCTTCCATCAGGAGTCCTTGCCGCTGACGCGACCCCCTGAGTCCTGATCGGGTGCCCGGAGGGCCTCGCTGGCGACGGTCGTGGACGGCGGCGGACGTGGGGCGGAAGGGGTGGCTCAAGGAGGGCACGGCCGACGCTGAGGCCGTGTGAAGTGGGTCCAGCGCCGTGGGACGCGGAGATGATGCATCCTGGCGGCGTGGCGGTCTTCGCGAGCGAGAGGACGCGGAAGTGCGGCTCGCGTTCCCGCGCGGGCGTGCGCGGCACGTGATGGAGGCCCTGTACGGCTCTTCGCGGGGAAGGCGGTCCGATCCCGTCGCCGCCCCGCTACGGCCCTCGAACGGCATGCTGGCCCGCTCGGGCGGCGGTCCTTTCTCCGAAAGCGCCGCGTCCGTCGCGTTCCCACCTTCGCCGAAGCCGCCTCAACGCGTGCTCGAACGGAAGCGCGGCAGAGCCAGGGGAGGTCCCCGCTAGTCACCATGGACGCACGAAGTCGAGCGACTGCGTGCGTGTCCACTGCAAACAGGAAGGACCGACCTCCGTTTCGCGGGTCGCGGATTACCCTGTGGACGGAAGCGGACACGGTGCAGAGCCGCACGCGAAAGGAGAGCCGGTCCATGCGCAATGTACGATTCGTCGGGCTCGATGTCCACGCCGCCACCATCGCGGTCGCGGTTGCCGAATCCGCCGGCGAGGTCCGCAGCCTCGGCA
>JAPOQB010000490.1 GCA_026710965.1 Deltaproteobacteria bacterium
CCGTTCATGTCCAGCACCTGGCACTTTTCGTTGATGCGCAGGCCGGCCCGGCTGTCGTGGATCAGAGGGGTGCCCCAGGCGGCGTGGAAGGGCGGCTTCTCGATCTTGTACTTGGGGGAGGGCTTGCTGAAGTCCTCGTCCTTGCCCGAATCCACGAAGCTGTTATAGCGGCGCACCGTGGCTTCCAGGGCGGCGCCACTCATGGGCACGGCCTGCCAGGGGTTCTCGATGGCGGCGGCGAGTTCCGCCAGGGTGCCGGCGGTGAAGAAATAACCCTCCGGGTCGACGTACGGCGGGGTCACCTTCCAGCCCTCCCGTTCCACCGCGTCTGAATCGAAGATGGCCCACACCGGCCCGCCCGAGTAGTCGGGGGCCTTGGAGCCCGCGTTCAGGGCCACCGCGGCGTTGAAGAAGTTGGAGTGGTGGGGGTCGTACTCGACGTGGGTATTGCGGTGGTCTCCGGGCGTGTACGGGTCGATGTCCTTGTGCTTGTTGCCTTCGGGATAGTCGCCCTGGGTCTCGTCGTAGAAACGCTCGCCCACCTGGTTCACCAGGATCAGGTCGTGCCAATCCTTGACGGCGAGGCCCGTGGCGCGCACGAGCGGGAAGATGGGGCTCTCAAGCTTCCACGGGAAATAGTTCCAGCGGGTGCCCAGGGCGCGCTGCACCCGGATGTTGTCGCCGTTCTCCAGGACCTGGTTGGCCAGACCCCAGAGGGAGGCGCCCACGGCCATGGCGGCGAGCTCGCCGCTGGCGTCCTGGTACGAGTAGGGCTCGCCCGCGACCTGGTAGACCTCGGTCAGCCGCGGGTCGAACATGCGCCGGAAGTTGACGTTGCTGGTGCTGCCGCCGGTGGCGACGATGACGGCCTTGTGGGCGCGGATGGTCAGGTTGGGATCGGTGCGGTCGATGTTGCCCTCGGAGCGGTAGCTTCGGAGCGGGGTCGTGGCCCCGGGCATCACCGTGGGCGTGTATTCGGCGGCGATCCCGAGGACCCGCCCGGAAGGCTCGCCCGGCCCGCCCTCGCGGATGATGCCGGACATCTTGTAGTTCAGCAGGAACTTCACGCCCTTCTCCCGGGCGCTTGCTTCCAGCGGCCGCACCAGGCCAGTACCGGGCCGGTCGTTGGGACTTGCCAGGCCAGGGCCGTGCTCCCAGTAGGTGTGGTTCTCCCGATGCGCCGAGTTGCCGGTCGAGTGGGCGCCCTGGCTGTCGGGCGGAATCTCCTTGAATTTCACGCCGTTGGCCACCAGGAATTCATAGGTTTCCGCACAATGGTCGGCGAACGCGCGGATCACCGCACGGTCGCTGTAGCGGTAGTCCGGGAAGCCGTTGACCTGCACCACGGACCAGTCCGTCAGGTCGGCGAAGACCGTGTCCGGCGAGTCTTCGATGCCGTACTTGCGTTGCGCGCTGGTGCCGCCCCCCAGCGGCACGTTGCCGCCGCTGATGATGGCGTGGCCGCCCACGTCGTAGTTGGCTTCCACCACCAGCACGGACGCCCCGGCCTCCGCGGCCGCGATGGCCGCGGGCAGCCCCGTGGCTCCCGAGCCGATGATGACCACGTCCGCGGAAAGGTCCGGTTCGGGCGGGAATCCCGCTGATTCATGCGCCATCTCTTGCATCTCCTTCGGTTGATTGACGATCTCGCTCCGTACCGCTTACCTGAATGCGGGTATGACCTGCGTGGCGAAGAGTTCCACGCTCCGGAGCTCGTCATGGGTAAAGTAATGGATGAACTCGGTGACGCCAAGATCCACGAATCCTTGAATCCGTCGGACGCACTCTTCCGGCGTCCCGGCTATGCGGGCGTCCAGATAGACGGCATGCGGCAGCTCCAGCGCCTCGGCGGCACGCGCGTAATCCTCCGAGTCCCGCCCGATGACGGTGCCGGCCCACAGCGAACGGCCGATTTCCCCCGGGTCGCGGCCGGCCTCTTCGCAGTGCCGTTCGAGGAAACCGAGCTTCCTCCGGTACTGCGCCGGGCTGATGGGCGTCTGGATATTCCAGCGGTCGGCGCATCGCGCCGCCACCCGCAGCATCGTCCGCGACCCCCGGGCGCCGATGGTGATGGGAGGGCGAGGTGCCTGGATCGGCTTGGGGCTGCAGTAGGCGCTGTCGGTACGAAAGTGCCTGCCGTTGAACGTGACCGTTTCCTCCACCCACATGCGCTTGATGATGTCCACGGCCTCGGTCAATTGCTGAGCCCGCCGCGCCATGTCCGGAAAGGCGAATCCGTATGCGGTGTGCTCTTCCTCGAACCAGCCGGCGCCCAGGCCCAACTCCAGCCTGCCGCCGCTGATGACATCCAGGCACGCGGCCATCTTGGCCAGCAGCGCGGGATTTCGGAACGACACGTTGGAACAGAGGGTGCCGATGCGGACTCGGCTGGTCAACGCCGCCAGCGCCGAGAGGGTGACCCAGGACTCGTAGAAAGGGGCGGTGGGCGGCGGCAGCGGGTGGAACAGCCTGGAGGTGAAGAAGTGGTCGTTCAGCCACACCGAGTCGAAGCCCAGCTCCTCGGCGCGGACGGCGACTTCACGGATATGGTCGAAGTCGACCCCGGTCTGGATGGGGGTTACACCGAAGGATACTCGTGGGGCCATGGACGGGAGGCTAGATGGACGCGAGCTTCTTCAGGATGGCGTCGTGTGCGATCTGCTCTGATTCAGTGCCCTCGAAGATGACGCCGCCCAA
>JAPOQB010000298.1 GCA_026710965.1 Deltaproteobacteria bacterium
AACTATTGCCGGGGAAGCGGATTCACGTCGTTTCCGCGTCCCCCGGTGCAACAGGAAGCGGAGAGAATTTCATGCCCAAGACACGCCTTACGCAACGACTGGTGGATACCCTCAAGCCACGCAAGAAGACCCTGGACGTTCGCGATTCCATCATCCGGGGTTTTGGTGTCCGTGTCCTGCCGTCAGGCCGCAAGTCTTTCTTCCTCCACAGTCAGGTCGATGGAAAGAGAGTCTGGCAATCGATAGGCGATGCGCACGCCATGACCCTGGAGTGCGCCCGGGGAAGGGCGTCGTCCCTGCTGGCGTCACGGTCTCTGGCCGACGGGGCTCTGCCCGCGGCCACCGCATCCATCCCGTTCGAGGATGTCGCGGACGAGGTCTTCCGGCGCTACAGGCGGCACTGGAAGCCGCGGACACTGGACGTCAATCTCGGCTACTACAGGAATCAGATCCTGCCGTGGTTCAAGGGCCGCGCCATAGGAGACATTGCGCGCCACGACGTTCAGCGATGGTTCGCTTCGCTTCATTCAACGCCGGTTGCCGCGGATCGCTCGGCGCCGGTTCTCTCCGTGATCCTTCGTCAGGCCGAGGTCTACGGCTACCGCCCCGAGGGATCCAATCCATGCACCGGCATCAAGCGCTATCGCCGGCGCAATCGGGAGAGGTGCCTCAACGACGACGAGATCCGGCGGTTGAGCCGTGCACTCGACAAGAGGCTTGCGAAGCAGCTTCTGTTGACCGCGATCGTGCGTCTGCTCCTTCTGACGGGATGCCGCAAATCGGAGATCCTCAGCCTCCAGTGGCCGGACTACCGCGAGGGCAAGCTCTACTTGCGCGACTCCAAGACGGGCCCGCGCACGGTCTGGCTGTCATCGCCCGCCCGCCGGATACTCGATGGTCTGCCCCGGGCGGGACGCTGGATGTTCCCGTCCCCTCGCGGGAACCGCCACCTGTCGTTGAACATGCTCTACCAATTCTGGAGCGGCGTGCGTGCGGAAGCGGGCATCCCGGATGTTCGCTGCCATGATCTGAGGCACACTTATGCCTCGGTGGCCGTCGCTCATGGCGAGACGGTCCTCACCATCGGCAGGCTCCTGGGCCACAACGATCCGGCGACCACACTCAAATACACGCATCTTGCCGATGCCTCGGTCCACGCGGCATCGCAAGCTCTTGTCCCGGTCCTGGGCGGGAGGGCCGGGCCATGACACGAAAGATGCGTCTGAGCGACCGTGCCGTTGCCCGTCTCGGTGCGGCGTCGAGCGAGTATTCGGTCTGGGACACGCGGGTCACGGGCCTTGGCGTCAGGGTCCGGCCTTCCGGCCACCGGTCGTTCGTCGTGCTGGACAACCGCAGCGGCAGATCGAAGCGCCGGACCCTCGGGCCGGTGACACACATGACCGTCGACGAGGCGCGGTCCCGCTGTCTCGCCATTCAGTCCGGCGACATGGACATTCTCCCGGACACGCCCCTGGCTCCAGTGCCGCTCTTCGGCGATTTTGTCGCCGGCGTCTGGCGGACCGAGTGTTTCCACCGCTTCAAGTCATCCACCCGGCGTTCCACCAGCAGCGCACTCGCAAGTCAACTCCTGCCGGCCTTCGGCGGCATGCCGCTTGACCGGATCACACGAAGGGACGTGATGGCATGGTTCGACCGCTACAGCGGGACGGCGCCGGGCGGCGCCAACAGGGTTCTCGCC
>JAPOQB010000259.1 GCA_026710965.1 Deltaproteobacteria bacterium
AGGGACTGAGTATTGGTTGAATGGGGTTACATATCGATTACGGCTCAAATGAGAATATTCCCTAAAATATTGATAAACAAGCCAAAAAAATGATCTCAACGCAGAAAAGACCCGCAGATTATGATGCGAATTAACCAGACACCACACTAGGTAGCGTCCTTCGACTCGCGCCGCTACGCCCGTCCTGAGTTCGTCGAGGGGCGCAGGACGAACGGCTCGATTCCCTCAAGGCCGTTCGTCCTGAGCGTAGCGAAGCGAAGTCGAAGGGCGCCAACTTCATGCCGCGGGGAGTTTGTCAACAACCTGTCAGGAAACGGTCCGCGCCAACGTAAGCACCTGCACGTCCCGCGCGCCCGAGCGCAGCAACACACGAGTGCACTCGTTGACGGTGGCTCCAGACGTGTAGATGTCGTCCACCAGCAAGAGCCGCAGGCTCTTGACGCTCCGGCGGGGTGCGACGGAGAAGGCGCCGCGGACGTTGGGTTGGCGCTCTTTCAGGCTGAGGCTGCTTTGAGGTCGGGTCTCGGTCTTTCTCGTCAAGACGAACGGGTCCAACGGAATTCGCCAGGCGCGGCCCACTTCCCGGCCCAACAGCACCGACTGATTGAAGCCGCGCCAACGCAGCCGCCGCGGATGCAGCGGGACCGGGATGATGAGCTCGGGGCAGGACGTCTGAAACCACCTCCGGCAGTGTTGGGCCATGAGCCGGCCGAGGGGTTGCCCGAGGGACGCCTGTCTGCCGTACTTGAACCGATGAATGACTTGCCGCAGGGGGTGAGCGGCGTCCGAGTGGCGAGGGTAGCACGCCCAGCTCCGTGCCGACGAAAAGGACGGCGGCTGAAGCAGGCAGCCGCCGCAAAGGTGGTCGCCCTGCCAGTCATGCAGGTACGGCCGTCCGCAACGCCGGCATAACGGCGGCCGGACCGGTTGAATCCTCTGGTCACACGATGGACAGAAACAGCCTGCCGACCGAGATCGCAGCCAACCCTCGCAGGCCACACAACATGGCGGGAAGACGACGTCCAGGAAGGCCTCCAACGCCCGTCGCGCCAATAGTGCCGACGATCGAAGGTCGAGCCGATGTGCCTTGTTCACCTGGTAGCGAATCGGCACCCGACCGGAAATCCTTAGCGTTGTAAACTTGGATCATTCGGTCCGACCAGTTAGATTGCGAGAAAATGGAAAAGATGCAGATCTCCAAGTTCAAGGCCAACTGCCTTGCCGTGCTTGACCGCGTGGGCAAGACACGTAAACCCGTGTTGGTGACACGGTTCGGCAAACCCGTGGCACAAATCTTCCCCCCTCCGCGCCCGGACCGCCTAGTGGGTTGGCTCGGTTGCATGCGACACCGGGGCCGCATCGTCGGTGACATAGTTGGCCCGGCGGTGGAAGCTTCCGAGTGGGAAGTCGTGGGGCCCACGCCCGAGATTCGATGAAGCCAGCCCTGAATCTACAGGAAGTCTTCCAGCTTGACCTCGTCCATGAAGGGGTATTCCAGCAGCTCGTACTCCGCCGGGTCGACGTCGTCGGGGATGGTGGCGTCGATGCCCATCTTGGAGGTGGTGGGGAGTGAGCCCTTGGGCAGCCGGGAGGCTTTGAGGGTGGGGTCGAGGTGCTTGCCGCGGGCGCCGGATACGATGATGACGTCTTCGTCCGGCTGGACCCGGAAGGCCATGGCCCGTTCCACCGCCATGGGGTCGGTGAGCTCCACGTCGGCGTCGGTGACCACCACGAGCTTGAGGGCGTGGAGCGACATGAGCGCCAGCAGCGCGTTCTTGCCTTCTCCGGGGCGCTTGTCGATGGCGGCGTAGAGGTGCCAGTAGCAGGCGCTTCCGGGGGTGGCGTAGACCGCGACGGTCTTGATGCTGGCCTCGCGGAGGGCGCGCCATCCGGCGGCCTCCAGCGGCGGCGCTTCCAGCCAGTCGTTCTCCCAGGGCATCAGGATGGTATGGAGGACCGGGTCCTTGCGGTGCGTGACCGCCTTGACCTTGAACACCGGGTTCCAGCGGATCGAGCACTGGTGCCCGGTGAAGTCGCCGTAGCGCCCCTCGTCGATGGTCCAGCCGTCGGCCGAGATTTCGCCTTCCAGGACGATCTCCGCGTGGGCCGGCACTTCGAGGTCCACGGTCTTGCACTTCATCAGGGGCACCGGCCGGCCGTAGAGCGCGCCGGCCACCGCGAACTCGTCGTAGCCCGGCGGCGCCTTGTAGGCGGCGGCGATGAGCTCCGGCGTGCCGGTGCCGAAGGCGATGGCGATGGGCAGCGGCTCGCCGCGCTTGAGCGCGGCCTCGTAGCTGAAGCGCATGTCCGACGGCGACACCAGGTCGATGCTGGTCTCCCGCGGGGTGCGGTACATGAGCCGGTAGCAACCGGCGTTGCGCCGGCCGGCGGCGTCCTTGGACACCGAGATGCCGGCGGAGAGATAGGGCCCGCCGTCCTTGCGGTGCTGAAAGGGAATGGGCAGCTCCGTGAGGTCCACCTCGTCGCCGATCTTCACCACCTCCTGAGCGGTGCCTTCCGCCACCACCTCGGCCTCTATCGGGTGGTCCAGGGCCTGCATGAACCGGCGTCCCAGCTCCCGCTGGTCGCAGCCGAGTCCCAACGCGACCCGTTGGCGCGAACCCACGAGCCCGCCCACCACCGGAATGGAGAAGCCCTCGACGTTTTCCATGAGCAGCGCGGTGTCGGCCTGGGCCAGCAGGGTGTGGAGATAGCGGGCCTCCACGGGTTTTGAGATGCGCCGGAGCTGGCCCCGGGACTCCAGCAAGGCCACCAGCCCGCGCATGTCGTCGTACGGCAGTGTGTGTGTCTCACCCATTGCGTTG
>JAPOQB010000350.1 GCA_026710965.1 Deltaproteobacteria bacterium
CCCTCCTCCGCCTGGGCACTCAGCGCGACCCGCTGGTTGGCGTCCACGACCTCGATGTCCATCTCGCCGAATATGGACATGACGTCATCGAGCTGCTCCGGCGAGACGGCATCGGGCGACAGCATGTCGTTGACTTGATCGTAGGTCACATAGCCCTTTTCCTTGCCGAGATCGATCAGCCGCTTGACATCCCGCTCTCGCTTCATCAGGCGAGTTCGGGACATGTCCCGGGCGGTTCTGACTGGCGTGGCGTTCACAAACTCGGCCTCGTCCGCTCCAAGCGGCGCTCCCTTTGGACGACCTCCTGCCATTGCCGCATCCTCTCTTTCTTGACCTCATCATCACGGGTCTCTTCCGCGACACGGATCGCTCTACGCAACTCCTGTTCGAGCCGCTTCAGATATCGTCGTTGTAAAAAAAAGAGACAGTCCGCGGTCATTCGATCCCGCTCTTCCTCGGCGATCTCCTGTCCCCGCAACACCAACGCGCTGATCTCCGACGCAAACTCGGCCGGCAGCCCCTCGGTGAGCCCGCCGACCGCCACCTCTCCACCGGGTTCGGGATCCGCAAGGATCCGCTGGATCACCTCGCGCCACTTCTCGGTCACGAGCTTGTCCATGGGTTCCTTGCGCAGCGTCCGCACCACCGACGGGAACCGCAGCATCAGGGCCACCAGCGCCGACTCGGCGCGGTCTTCACCCAGGGACCAACCGTCCGTGGTGCCCTGTTGGCGGCCGCGGGCGCCCGTGGAGGCCCCGGCGTCCGCCGTGGCCGCATGGCGGCGCAACGACTCCTCGCGAATGCCCAACAGGTCCGACGACCGTCGCGCCAGCAGCTCTCGATCCAGGGGATTGGTTACCTTGGCGAGCATCCGGCTGACTTCATTGGCCAAACGGCTCTTGCCCCCGAGGTCGGTGCCGTGGCGGGCCCGCAGCCAGTTGAGATAGAAGTCGACGATGGGCACCGCATCTTCCAGCACACGGTCCAGCGCCGCCTTTCCCTGAGTCCTGACGAACGTGTCCGGGTCGGAGCCTTCCGGGAGGAAAGCCGCATGACCCCAAAGACCGGCCTGCTGGAACACCTCGAAGCTGCGGGCCGCGGCATTGCGCCCGGCGGCGTCGCCGTCGAACAGCGCCGTGACGTTGCGCGTGTACCGTCCCAGAAGCCGCAGGTGATCAGCCGTCAGGGCCGTGCCCAGGGTGGCCACCGCGTGGGTCGTGTCGAACTGTGCCAACGCCAGCACGTCCAGGTAACCCTCCACCACCACCACACGGTCGTTGGCACGAATCCCGTCCCGGGCCTGTCTCAGGCCGTAGACCTGCGCGCCCTTGTGAAAGAGCGGCGTCTCGGGCGAATTGAGGTACTTGGGCTTGCCGTCGTCGATGACCCGGCCGCCGAAACCGGTAATCTTGCCACCCGGTTCGGCAATCGGAAAGATGATCCGGTCGAAGAACCGGTCACGGTAGTTGCCGGGGCTCTTCTCAACCACCAGGCCTGCCTCCGCCACCTCGCTCAGCGCCACGCCCTCACGCCGGAACCGGCCGGCAAGGACATCGCCCCGGGGCGCGAAGCCGAGACGAAAACGCGCCCACAGGGATTCGTCCACACCGCGCCGTTTCAGGTAAGCCCGTGCCCGAGAGCCGTGGGAGGGATCCATCAGCAGCGCGTGGAACACCTCCGACGCCTGCTCGTTCAGCCGAAACAGGTCTCCGCGCCGGCCCCCGCCCGATTGGGAGACCTCGATGGCGATGCCGTACCGTTCCGCCAGCCGCTCGATGGACTCGGGAAAGGTGAGCCCGTCATAGAGCATGAGAAACTTGAAGACGTCGCCGCCGGCCTGACAGCCGAAACAGTAGAAAACGCCCTTTTCCTCGTTGACGGTAAACGATGGCGTCTTCTCGGAGTGGAAGGGGCACAGCCCCGAGTAGTTTTGACCGGCCTTCTTGAGCGTGACGTAGTCGGAAACAACCTCCACGATGGAGGCGCGAGTGCGAACCTCTTGAGTGGACTGATTCGAGATCATGCGCCTCGTTGCGGATCGGTCTTTGTCGTATCCGTTCCTGGAGCACCGGGCCAAGTGAAAGCGGCACCCTTGGCCGCCGCCCACGCCCCGAAGCCGAAGAGCGGACGGACCAGAGCCGCCTTACCGAAC
>JAPOQB010000154.1 GCA_026710965.1 Deltaproteobacteria bacterium
CTTCCCACCGCCCGGCGCTTCTACGAAGTCGGACAGGCCATCCGCTCGGTCATCGACAGCCTTCCGGACGACAAACGCGTCGGCGTCCTGGTGAGCGGCCACCTGTCGCTGGAGGTGGGCGGACCCAGGCAGTTCGAGCGGCGCCTGACGGACCCGGATTTCGACGCCCGGGCCGTGGGGTGGATCACCACCGGCGACATCGACGCGGCGGCGCGGGACTGCAACCTGGAGCAAATGGTCCCCTCGGGCAACATGACCATGGGGTTCCTGAACTTCCTGATGGCCATGGGCGTGGCCAAGGGGGCGTCCCCCACCCATGCCGAGGGACTGGACGCGGGTTTCCCGGCGGTGCCGTTCTTCGCCTGGGAGCGGAAGGAAGAAGGAGCGGGCCTGTGAGCAAGTACCTGGTCAACAAGTTCATGCACGTGGTGAACATGAACGAGGCCGCGGAAGATGCCTACGTGGAGAACCCGCCGGGCTTCGTGGTCCAATGGGAAAAGGGCGAACGGCTCGAGTTCAGCGCGGAGGAGCGGCAAGCGCTGCAGCGCCGCGACTACGGCAGCCTGTACGCCATGGGGGCGCACCCGTTCCTTTTGTGGAGCTTCACCGAGGCAATCTGGCGCCGGGAGATGGACCGCGAGGAGTTGGTGAAGGACTACAAGGCCAAGGCGGCCGCGGCTGGCTATCCGGACTTCGAAACCTGATCGCGAGAGTCCGCTCAGCCCTTTTTCCCGAGCCAGCGGCCCCACGACAGCCACGGGAACCGTTGCCGGTAGCGCCGCACCAGTTCCCGGCCGCCGATGAGGCAACCGGCCCAGAAGATCACCTGACTGACGAAGTAGACTCCGGCCGCCGCCACCAGCAGGTGGTGCTCCATGTCCAGGAAGGGCAGCAGCAGGATCCCCGCGGTCACCACCCAGGACCCTGCTATCAGCGCTACGGCGATCTTCTCGAGAGCGGTCATGTCGTCGTGCGTCGAGCCCGCGCCTCGCCGAGGCCGCAACGGTACGCCTGCCCCGGGTTCGAATCCATCACTGCTTCAGGTTGAGACCGGACCGATGGCCCGGAGAGCCCGGTGAACGGGGTCCGGCCCGTCGGTCTTACGGGTATCTTACGATCCTTACGTCCACCGCCGCCGCCCCCGCGCCCGCATCCTTCACGATCAACGGATTGATCTCCAGGTCGCTCAGATGGGCGCGATGCGCGGCGAACAGCCCGGACAGTCCGGTTATGGCCCGTACCAGCGCATCCACGTCCCGGGGGTTCTGTCCCCGGACACCCTCCAGAATCTTGTAGCCCTTGAGTTCCCGGAGCATCGCTTGCGCGTCCTCGGTGGTGATGGGAATGAGACGCAACGCCACGTCCTTCAGCACCTCGACGAAGATGCCGCCCAGGCCCACCATGACAAAGGGGCCGTACTGCGGATCGACCCGGGCGCCCAGGATCACCTCGGTGCCGCCGACCATTTCCTGCACCAGCAGCTTCGACCCGGCCGGTCCCTTGGCCAGCAGCTCCGCGCCGGCCTGCTCGACCCGGTCGCTCGAATCCAGCCCCAGCACCACCCCGCCTACCTCGGTCTTGTGCACCACCTCGGGCGACTGGAGCTTCAACACCACCGGGAAACCCATCCCGGCGGCCCGAGCGGCGGCATCGGCCGGGTTGTCGGCGACAGCTTCCCGCGGCGGGGTCAGGCCGCAGGCGGCCAACTGCCGCTGCCAGGCGGCACCCTCCAGGTCCTCCGGCTTGCCGTCGGCCGCCGGGAGCGCCGGTATCCCCACACGGCGGCGATACCCGTAGGCGCCCAATCCGTTGAGCGCCCGCAGCGTGCCCTTGATGCCCTGCAGGTGCGGGATTTCCGAAGCATCCTGGAAAGCCCGGCTCTCGTCCATGAGGCTGTAGGTGGAGCGGGCGTGGGCCACGATGGGCTTGTCGATGCTCCGGGAGATTTTTTTCAGGAGCTCGGGATTGCGCTTCTCCCCGAATCGCGGCAACTCCCCATGAATGGCCAGCAGGTCGACGCCGTCATCCTCGGCGTGTATGCGGACGATCTCGGCGAAGGTGTTCTCGTTGCCGAATCCCGCCACGCCGCACTCCAGCGGATTCTCCACCACCAGGTCGTCGGGGATGAGGGGCCGCAGCTCCTGGTTGGACGCGTCGCTCAGGGTGGCCAGCTCGATGCCAACCTCCTCGATGTGGTCCAGCAGGATCCCCTTCATGCCGCCGGAGTTCACCACGATGGCCGCGCGCCCGCCCCGGGGCCGCCGGCCCGGCAGGAACGCCAGCGTCATCTCGGTGAGGTCTTCAAGGCTGTGGCAGCGCACCATGCCGTAGCGGTCGCACGCCGCCGAGAAGACCTCGTCGTCGCCGGCCAGGGAGCCGGTGTGGGAGATGGCCTGGCGTTTCCCCATCTCCGAGCGGCCGAGCTTCACCACGATGACGGGCTTGTCCTTCTCCAGCGCACGCGCGGCGGTCTCCAGGAACATCCGCGGGCGCCGTATGCCCTCCACCATCAGCAGGATGATCCTGGTCTCGTCGTTGTCGATGAGGAAGGACATGTAGTCGACCACGTCCAGGCTCACCTCGTTGCCGCTGGAAATCGCGTAGCTGAAACCGACGCCGCGCTCCGCCGCTCCCTTCATCCAGTTGCCCAGGGAGCCGCCGCTCTGGAACACCGCGGCCACCGGGCCGGGCTTGAGCAAGGGTTGGCGCTGGGCATAGGTCATCATGCGCTGGTTCACCGACGCGGCGCCCATGCAGTTGGGTCCGCAACAGACGATGCCGCTCTCTTCGCAGAACTCCGCCAGCTCCCGCCCCCGCTCGTGGCTCGTAGGATCGGTGCCCTCGCCGAAGCCCGCGCTGTAGATGGTGGCCGCCTTGACACCCAGCGGCGCGGCCGTCTTGAGGGTCGGGATCACGGCCCGGCTCGGCACCAGCATCAGCAGGTGCTCGGGCGGCTCCGGCAGCGCCTCCAGGCTCGGGTAGCAGGGCGCGTCCCACAACTCCTCGTAGTTGGGGTTGATCAGGAACACGTTGCCGGGAAACTCCGCGGCCTTGAGGCTGTGGAAGAGCAGGTTCGGCCAATTGCCCTTGGGCGAGGCGCCCACGATGGCGACGCTCTTGGCGTGCAGCAGGTCGGCGGCCGGACGGATGGTGGTTCTCTCGGTGGCTTCGGTGGTCATGTCTCCAGTTCTTTCCGGAAAGTTTTCGCTGCTGGTGTCGCGACCCCTAGAACATCTCGATGCCCAGGGCACGCCACAGTTCTCCCTCGTACCACGACGCGTGGATCACCTGGTCGAACACGCCGTAGAGGAAGGCGATGATGCATACGGTGAGGCCCACGGAGATGGGCCAACTCTCGCCGGAGCCCACCTTCAGATACAGGAAAACGAACAGCGGCAGGGCGATCATCTGACCCAGGAGCCACGTGCCCACGATGATCCCGAGTATCCACAGGGCGATGATCGCGGTACGCACGAGC
>JAPOQB010000487.1 GCA_026710965.1 Deltaproteobacteria bacterium
GGACCCTGATCCTCACCGTCGTCTTCCTGCGCGGCCTCGAGCGCATCAACGCCCGCACCGTCACCGGCACCTTCGCGGTCATGACCGGCACCATCTCCATCATCCTGAGCCGGTGACACGCTCCAGGTACGCCTGGATCACGGTGTTGTACCAGGGCGTGGCCTTGCGGCGGTCGTGGAAGCCCACGTGGCCGCCGTCGTCGGTGAGCATCAGGGTCACGTTGGGCGGGGTGGCGCGGGCGATGTCCTCGTAAGGCGCGGCCGGTATCCAGGGATCGTTCCGTGCGTGAAGAAGCAGGAGCGGGACGTCGATGCGCTCCAGCAATCCGGTGACGGAGCAGCGCGCGTAGTAGTCGTCGGCGTCCGCGAAGCCGTGGTGCGGCGCGGTGAAGGCGTTGTCGAACTCGTAGATGTTGCGGGCAGCCCCGACGTCCGCGCGTTGCCGCAGGGAAATCTCGGAGGCGCCGCCGATGACCGCCTCCTTCATGCGCACCAGCAGCCACCGGTGATACAGCACGTTGCGGGGGCTCATCAGCTTGCGAATCGAGGCTCCCAGGTCGAAGGGCGCCGACACCGTTACCGCGCAGATGGGCGACGTCCCTTGGGCCTGCCGCGCCAGATGGTGCAGGATGACGGAGCCGCCGAGGGAGAAACCGATCAGCACGACACCCCGGCGGGCCTCTTCGATTTCGAGCGCCGAAAGCACCGCTTCGACGTTGTCTCCGGACCCCGCGCAATAGCTTCTACGGCAAGTCTCTCGCGACGGGCCCGCGCCCCGAAGGTTGAGACGCATGACCGGATATCCGAGGGTGAGGAAGGAGCGCGTCGCCTCGAACATGTAGGAGCTGCCCTCACACCCGGTGAGGCCATGTACCAGGATCACCAACGGGCGGTCCGTGGCGCGGTTGGGACGATGCAGCACGGCAAGCAGCGCGTCGCCGCCCGCATTGGGAATCGGGAAGCTCAACCGTTGCGCCGGCCAAGCGGACAAGTCCTCGCTGGCGGGAAAGAAATAGTAGCGGAGCGTCTGCAGGTCGCCGCCCAGCCACGGGAAGCGGGGCGCGAAGTCGGCATGCCCTAGACCAGCCAAAGGCCCCTGACCGTTATCGAAACGTCGGTTCAACCCCATCACCGATCACATTCACAGCGGACACGGCCTCCGTATATTGTCTGGCTTTCGGTACAAGCCGATACTCAGCCCTTTTGCTTACCATGCTTTGCGATCATTTCTCGTTTGAACAGATCACCATCAAAAGGCCGGGATTCGCCGCTTTCCTCAGCTTGAAGAAGCGCAGCGCGGATCTCTTCAAGTTCAGCTTTGCCGGCTTGGTCGCTGCGGATCAGATCGTGGATATATTCGCTGTCATTGGTGAACTGCATGGGCACACCTACCGCCTTGTTGAACCGTTCTTAGGCAACCGTTTCGGGGAACCAGGACGGCGAGGTGTCAGCTCCGGGTGACGCCCAAGCCCGGCCCTTCCGGGACCCCCAGCTTGCCGTCCACCACCTTGATGCCGGTGAACGGGTCGCCGGTGAGGCCCTCGCACTCGCCGATCTCGCAGAACTGGGAGACCCCGGGGGAACTGAGGGCCAAGTGCAGCAGGGCCGCGTCGCCGACCATGCATGCCGCGATGTTGCTGAGGCCGCACTCGGTTCCGGTGAGGGCGCACATGTCGGCGATCTGCCGGGCCTGCTGCATGCCGCCGGCCTTGAGAATGCCGGTGTTGATGGAGTCGCAGCCGTTGTCACGGATGAGCCTGAAGGCTTCGTGCACCGACGATGCCGACTGGTCGGCCTCGATCTTGATGCTCGACTGGGCCTTCACCTCGGCCAGGGCCACGTCGTGATGCCGGGACACCGGCTGCTCGAACACCGCAACGCCGAGCTCGGCCATGCCCGCCGCCATGCGGATGGCGGACTTCGCGTCGAACGCCTCGTTGGCGTCCACCTTGATGTAGATCTCCGGCCCCACCGCGTCGCGCACGGCGGTCACGCGCGCCAGGTCCAGCCCCACCTCGCCCCGGACCTTGAGCTTGAGCGCACGATAGCCCTGATCCACCAACTCGCGGCACTCCCGGGCCATCTCCAGCGGCTGCCCCACGCTCACCATCTTGATGACCGTGATCTCCTTCCGCACCAGCCCGCCGAGGAGCACGTAGAGCGGCGCTCCGTAGCACTTGCCCAGAAGGTCATACAGCGCTATCTCCACGCCGCCCTTGGCGCGCCGGTTGTCCACCATCCGGTAATTGATGAGGGCGCTCAGCCGGGCCAGGTCTTCGATGGGTTGCCCCACCAGCAGCGGCCGCATGATCTCCTCGATGGCGCACCGTACCGAAGCGGGGGTCTCGCCGGTCCTGGGAAACACGTCGACATAGCCGTAGCCGGTGTATCCCGAGTCCGCCTCCACGCTCACCAGGAGCCCGTTGGACGAGTAGAACTGGTTGGTGGCGGTGATGAGAGGCTTCTTGTACGGGAGCTCCAGAGGCTCGAGCTGTACGTCGCTGATCTTCATGATGGCACTCCTTCGGCAAACTCCGATCAATCGCCGCCAGGCAGGACGGCGCCCTTCGACTTCGCTTCGCTACGCTCAGGGCGAACGGTGCCCCCGGCAGAGTCCGGTGCGCCGACACATCGGACCAGCGTGTCCACCGCCAGCACACCCTGTCCCTCGGGCAGGACCATAAGCGGGTTGAACTCGATTTCGTCCACTTCGTCGCGAAAGTCCAGCGCCAGCCGGGACAGCGCCACGATGGCCTCCGCCAGGGCGGTGATGTCGGCCTTGGGCCGACCCCGGGCTCCGGCGAGCAGCGGGTAGGTGCGAATCTCCCGGATCATGTCCTGAGCCTCCGGCAACCCCAGGGGCGGAAGCCGGAACGCCACGTCCTTCAACACCTCGGTGTAGATGCCGCCCAGCCCGAACACGAGGCAGATGCCCAGATCCGGCGTGCGCGACGTGCCGATGATGACCTCGGCGACCCCCTGCACCATCTTCTGCAACAGCACGCCGTCGATGCGAGCGCCGGGCGCGTTCCTTCCCACGTCCTCCAGCAGCCGGTCGTACGCCTGCGCCACCTCCCCGGCGCTCGCCAGGTTGAGCTGCACGCCTCCCGCCTCGGTCTTGTGGGGCAGGTCCGTGGACTCCACCTTCAGCACCACCGGAAACCCCATTTCCCCGGCGGCTTCCACCGCCTCCTCACGACTGCCGGCCAGGTGCTCCGGAGCCAAGGGGATGCCGTAGGCCCGAAGCAGCCGCCGCACGGTGGCGTGGGAGGCCTCGCCCCCGGCGAGGAGCGGACGCAGCGCCTCGGTCTCCGCCGCCTCCGCCACGGACGCCGCGGCCGCGCCGGCCGCGGCACCTGCACGACGCCGCGATAGTGCCAGGACGTCGCGCACGGCGCAGAGCGACTTCTCGTACTCCAGCAGCAGGGGCACATTCAGCTCGGTGAAGAACTCGAACCAGGAACGGTCGAGCTGCTCGCTGGCCCTGGAGAGGAACACGAACGGCTTGCCGCCGCGCCGGAGAACGGCGGTCGATTCCCGGTACAACTGCGCCAGCCGGTCACTGGGGCTCTTGGGCAGGTTCAGCCGGCAACAGACCACCGCGAAGTTGTCGTCGCGCATGAAGGTTTCCAGACACTCGAGATAGCCGGGCCGGTTCGCCCAGTGCAGTTCCTCGATGTCCAGGGGGTTGCCGTTGAAGCTCTCCTTGTCGAAGTAGCGGCGCAGCGCTTCGTAGGTAGACTCCGTAGGCTCGGGCAGGTCCACATCGTTGCGCTCGCAGATGTCGGCCAGGAAGCTGCAATCGCCGCCCGAGATGGTGACGATGCCCACGCCGCCGGAGCCGGGCAGACGGTAGGGCTCCGGGGTTGCCACGGCCAGGGCAGTAGCTTCCAGCATCTGATCGAGGTTGTCCACCGGGATAACGCCCTTCTGCCGGAACAGTCCGTCCCACACCGCGCCGGAGGTGGCCATGTTGCCCGAGTGCGAGGTGACCGCGCGGCCCCCCTTCCGGGAGCGCCCGAGCCTCAGGGCGACGACCACCTTCTCGCGCTCCCGCGCCAGCTCCAGCAGCCCCGCCATCTCCTCGGGTCGGCTCATGGACTCGATGACGGCGACGATGACCCGGGTGCCGTCGTCGTCCACCGCGGCGCGCAGGTAATCGGTGAAGCCCGCGCCCACCTGATTGCCCGGGGCGATGGCGTAGCGAAACCCCAGGCAACGGTCGGCGGCGGTGTTGAGGAAGAGGTTGAGCAGGCCGGCGCTGCTGAACACCGCGCTCACGGGTCCCGTGGTGAGGCGCTCGGGGAGCGGCGACGACCACAGCGCGGCGCCGCATTCGAGGGCCAGATAGCCCAGGGTGTTGGGGCCGGCCAGCGCAATGCCGTGCTCGCGCACGATCCGGGTCAACTCCGCCTGATACCGCCGGCCGGTATCGTCGAACTCGCCGAAACCCGTGGCCACGGTAAGCGCGGCGCGCACGCCCTTGGCGGCGCATTCCTCCACCACCTGAACCGTGCCGTCCCGCGGAATCGCGATCACGGCGAGGTCCACGGCTCCCGGCACCGCGCCCACCGAAGGGTAGCAAGGCAGATCGAAGAGTTTCTCGTAGCGCGGGTTGACCGGGTAGATACGTTCCTTGGGAAAGCCGAACCTGAACAGGTTCCGCATTAGCGCAGCCGCGTGGGGAGCCCGTTCCGAGGCCCCGATCAGAGCGATGTTCCGGGGCTTCAGCAACGCGGTCAGGGCGTCAGGGTCGGGAGCAGAATCCATGGTTGTCCTCTACGAGAGTTCGGCGTCCTTCGACTTCGCTCCGCTACGCTCAGGACGAACGGGGGTTTCGCTTTTCTACGCCAAGGACGGACGGAGAGTGGCCCGTACGTGTATACCCCCGTTCGTCCTGTGCTCGGCGAAGCAAAATCAAAGAACACCGCTCAGCGTAGCGAAGCGAAGTCGAAGGACGCCATTGCCATTGACCGAAGTCTCGGCGTCAACGGCCGCTCTTTCGCGCCGCCGCGGCGCGGACCGCGCGCATGATGTTGGGGTAGCCGCCGCAGCGACACAGGTTGCCCGAAAGGTAGTCGCGGACCTGGTCGTCGGTGGGGTCGCGGTGTTCCTCGAGCAGTGCCTTGGTCGCCATGATGAAGCCGGGGGTGCAGTAGCCACACTGGGCGGCGTCGTGTTCGAGGAAGGCCTGCTGGATCGGATGCAGGGTGTCGCCGGCGCCCAACCCCTCGACGGTTTCGACGGAGCGGCCGTCCTGGCGCACGGCGAGCAGGAAACACGCGCTCACCGGCCTCCCGTCCAGCAGCACGGTGCAACTCCCGCAGGCGCCCACGCCGCAGGCCTCCCGGACGCTCCAAAGCTTGAGCCCGTCGCGCAGGACGTCAAGCAGGGTGTCGGCGTCGTTGACTGTCAGCTCCCGCTGCTGCCCGTTGACCGTCAGGATGATGTTACGTTCCACCGTTCACCTTCCCCGCCGCCTTGAGCGCCTGGTGGATCCTCTCCGCGGTCAGCGGGATGTCGCGCACGCGCACGCCCACGGCATCCTCCAGCGCGTTGGCCACCGCCGCGGCCACGGTCAAGGCGCCGGTCTCGCCGATGCCCTTGGCGCCGAAGGGGCCGTCCTTGTGGGGCACCTGCACGACGATGGGGTGACAGGCCGCGGGCACGTCCTTGATGGACGCGATCTGGTAGTCCAGCAGCGACCCGTTGAGAAGCTGTCCGTCCTGGAACACC
>JAPOQB010000696.1 GCA_026710965.1 Deltaproteobacteria bacterium
CCCTGCATACGCCGCTCACGGAAGAGACGCGCGGGCTCATCACCCTCACCGAGCTGAAAAAGATGAAACCCACCGCCTACCTGGTGAACACGTGCCGCGGCGGGGGGGTCAAGCAGGAGGATCTGGTGCAGGCATTGAACGAGGGCGTCATCGCCGGCGCGGCCGTGGACGTGTTCGAGGAAGAGCCGCTGCCCCTGTCGGACCCCATCCGGCAGGTGGACCCCGAGCGGCTGATCATGACCCCCCACATCATCGGCACCAACCCGCAGTCCCAGGTCTCCGGCGAACGCATGGCGGCCGAGAGCATTCTCACGGTGCTGGCGGGCCAGGTGCCGGAGACGGTGGTGAACCCGGCGAGCGTGGATTCCTGGCGCGAACGATTCAGCGCCCGCTAACGGAGAACCGGAACCTTGGGCGCCCCGCTCCCGGGGGAACGAATGGTAGGGGCGACCCGCGGTCGCCCTGACTGCCGCTGAAACGATTGGAGGAAACCCGTGGCTGAAAGGGAAACCATCATCGAGGAAATCGACGAGGAAACAGGGGTCGCCTGGATCACCCTCAACCGGCCGGAGCGGAAGAACGCGCTGAGCCGCAAGCTGCTGGCGGAGCTGGCGGACAGCCTCAAGACCCTGTCGGTGAACGACAACATCCGCTGCATCGTCACCACCGGGTCGGGCAACGCCTACAGCTCGGGACTGGACCTGTACGACCTGCGCGCCTCGTGGCAGGGCAAGCGCCGGCTCTACGAAGGCGGCTCGGCGCGGGAGATCGTCACGCTGCTGCGCCAGGCCCCCCAGGTCACCGTGGCCGCGGTCAACGGCTGGGCCCTGGGCGGCGGCCTGGTGCTGGTGAACGGCCACGACCTGGCCATCTCCTCGGATACGGCGCAGTTCGGCATGCCGGAGATCATCCGCGGCAGCTACGGCGCCACCGCCACCCCGACGCTCTTCCGCAGCGGCATCCCCTTCAAGAAGGCCTTCTACATCCAGCTCACCGGCGAGAACCTGGACGGCGCGGAGGCCGAGCGCCTGGGACTGGTGTCCAAGACCGTGCCCGAGAAGGAGCTGATTCCGTTCGTGCGGGAGTTCGCCGCCACCATCGCCACGCGCCATCCGGCGACCCTGGAGCACGCCAAGATCGCCGCCTACACGGCCATGGACCTGGACAACAGCCGCGGGCTCCTGGTGGACGAGATCATCTCCCACCGCATGCGCGTGTACACCAACCCGCTGAACGACGTGGAGGGTTACCTGCAGTCGCAGAAGGGCGGCGGCAGCGTAGCCTACGAGAAGCCGGACGCGAAGAAGTCGTAGGGGGCGGGAACAGAAATGGCCAAGGACGAGTCAGGAAACGGCGGCGCCCCCCGGCTGTTGGAGGGCTACCGGGCGCTGGACCTCACGGACCGCAAGGGCCAGATGTGCGGGCGCTTTCTCGCCGACCTCGGCGTGGAGGTGCTCAAGATCGAGCCGCCCGGCGGCGACCCGGCGCGGCGGCTGCCGCCTTTCGTGGGCGAGACCAGCCTTGCGTTCGCCCACCTCAACGCCAACAAGCGCACCCTGGAGCTGGATCTGCAAACGCCCGAGGGGCGCGACCGGCTACGGGGCCTGGCGGCCGAGGCCGACGTCCTCATCGAGAGCGGCGCTCCCGGATGGCTGGCCGGACTGGAGTTGGACTACGACCGGCTCAGGGAGATCAATCCCGCGCTGATCATGGCGTCCATCACCGGCTTCGGCCAGTGGGGTCCCCACAGCGGCTTGGCCTACAACGACCTCGTGGTGTTCGCCATGTGCGGGCTCATGTCCATTTCGGGCGATCCCGACGCGCCCCCGTGCGTGCCGCCGGAGACCCAGGGCTACTACTTCGGCAGCCTGGTGGCCGCGCTGGGCATCGTGGCGGCGCTCCATCGCCGGGAACGCACCGGCGCCGGCGACTGGATCGACGTGTCCATGCAGGAGGCGCTGGCCACCCAGGAGCACATGGTCCGGCTCTACGCCAACGAGCAGGAGATCCACACCCGCGCCGGCAGCCAGCACCAGCACGTGGCGCCGGCCCGGATATTTCCGTGCCGGGACGGCTACGTCTACATGTATGTCAGCCGGCAGCACTGGCAGCGATTCCTCGACATCTGGCCCGGCCATCCCGAGGAATTCGACGCGCCCGA
>JAPOQB010000106.1 GCA_026710965.1 Deltaproteobacteria bacterium
CTACCAGGGGACGAGGCTTGTCCGACCGGGCTCTTGCCGGCGGGGGCAGGCCGCGACGACTACCAACTCAGGTGGCCGCTCAGGGTGACGCCATGGTTGGCGCCACCGCGCGCCGGCTTGCTGTGCACGCCTTCCAGGCTCATCCTGACCGACGACCCGATGTTGAATTGCCCGCCCAGGCTGAACCGCCGTGACGCGGCCCCAGAGAGCGACACGTCGGCGTAGGGTGTCAGCACGCTCCGGCCGCCCCACGAGGTGCCGAAGCCATAGGCGATCCGCGCATTGACACGCCCTCTCTGGTCGTCGGCCGCCAAGCCGGTGACGCCGGTGTTCCACAACCGTTGCACGCCGCCGGCCGTCTGGCCCCAGGCCGGCTGCAGGCTGACCGCGAACCCCAGGCCTGCCGCGCCTGGATCGAGCCGCAACAACCCGCTCACCCCCCACTCCTCGTAATCGCCGCTATGCGCGAACAGCGTCCGGGCCCGGCCTTCCATCATCAGCCCGGAGGCGGCGTCGGCATAACGCAGGCCGCCTCCGGTCTCGACGCTGCTGCCCGTGTCCCCGTCCCCGCCGTCGTAGCGCATGCCCACCTCGATGGACGGTGTGAATGTCGCCCCCGAGTCAAGTTTCCGCTCGTGGACCCCTTCCATCATCAGCCGCTGCCGGCTGGCGCCCACCGTTATCTCCTCAAGATTCCCGGAACCGTCGATATCGGCCCACGAAAACGCCGTCTCGCCTTTCACGCGCAGGCTCGTGGTCCCGCCCCCGATCAACTCATCGCTCGACACCAGATTCCCGTTAACGCCCGCCGCCACCATCCGTTGGGTCAGATCGCTCGCTTGCGTGCCCGCCGACTCGTCGATCTCCACCTCGCCCCAGCCATAGCCGGCCGTGGCCCAAAGGTTCATGCCGCCCGAGGATTGCCAGCCCACGTAAGGGTTGATGCTCGTCGCCATGGTCGTGGACTCGCCCGTCACCCCGGAGGCCGTGTAGTCCGACGTTCCTCGCGCCCACCCCAACGACACCCCCGCCAACCAGTCCTCGCTCAGCCTGGTGTCGACGCCGACGTTGGCGCTCACCACGTTGCCGTCATAGTCCACGGTCTCCGGGTTGCCGCCGGAGAAGTTGCGGTAGTCCCCGCTTCCCCAGAACGCCAGGTTTGTGAACAGGCCACCGGCTCCCGCCGCGTTGAGCGGCAGGGTGAACGACGAGCCCGCAAGCAGCCGGCTGAGATCGAACGAGCCGTTCCCCAGGGCCCGCCCGTTGGTCAGGAGGACATCGGAGAGCGTGGAGGCGCCGCCGAGGCTGAATCCCGTGGCCGGCGGGGTGCCGGAGGCGGTTTGCTGGATGCGGCCCGAGACGGCATCGACGGTACTGGCGGTCATGGCCCGCATGACCTGGGGCAGCACGGACTTGACGACCGTGTTCTGGCGCGCGGCCACGACATGAGGGGAGCTTTGATAAAAACCCGACCCGACGATGAAGTCATAGGAGACTACCCCTCCGTCCGGCCTCGGAAACTGACCGGTGAACGCGCGGGCGTAGCCCACCTTGGGGATGTCGGCCCTGTCGGTGTCGTCAGTGGGATCATCGAAGTAATAATCCACGAAGCCGCCTTCCGGGTTACTCCTTGCCGCGTCGAGGACCTGCGGCAGAACGAGTTGTCCCGTAACGGCGTCCTTGACGGTCGCGACCAGAGGTTGAAGTTCGTATCTGTCCGGAAACGCTCCGTGAAAGAGGATTACGTCGTTGACACGGTCCAGGACGTAGAGGTACACGGAATCGTGTCTCCAGGGCCCGTCCGGATCGCGGAAGGCGATCCTGACCTTCGAGGAAGCGGCGACACCGCCGGTCTCCTGAAGTGCGACAATGTACTTCCCTGCTTCGGTGACGAAGGCCTTCAAGGTTCTGTGGTCCACCACGTCCCTGGCAGTAACGGCCGGATCGCCGTAATCGATTTCTTCCTGAAACACGTGAGATGCGTCGAGATCGAATCCGGCGAGCACGATGACCGGCAAGCCTACGGTGGCCGAGATATAGACGCTGGCATGGCCGGACGCCCCTGGTATACCCGGTCGCAGGCCCGCGATGGGGGTGGTCGCATCGAACGGGGCATCCGGTTCTTGGCTCAATGTGCCAATGACGGCGGCGAAAGCCTGGCCGGCGATGGCACGATCAGGAGAAGCCAGGTTGGCCAGATCGGTTGAGGAGACTCCTACCGCGGAGAGGATCTCTGCATAAATCAAGGGATTGAGCAGCCTGCCCGACAATGCCATGTCCTTCGCATGCACGTACACCCTGCCGTCGGGCGTCAGCAGCACGAGGTAGCTGGAACCGGAACGCCAGGGACCCCCCTCCTGCCTCACTAGACATCCATAATGCACCAATTGTTCCGGCGTTCCCCCGGACTCGAGCTTGAACTGATCTCTCGCGGCCAGTGCGAAATCCCTCAGGGTAGCGCTGCCGTTTTCCACCTGTCGCGCCGTCACGGGCGGGTCCGCGGGAGGCGTCACGCCGAGAGGCAGTGGACAAG
>JAPOQB010000282.1 GCA_026710965.1 Deltaproteobacteria bacterium
CTTCGCCTACCTGAACCTGTTCACCTTCTCCATGCTGCTGCTGGTGACCGGCGACAACCTGCTTGTGATGTTCGTGGGTTGGGAGGGCGTGGGACTCTGTTCCTGGGCGCTCATCGGGTTCTGGTACACCGACCACACCAACACGCGGGCCGGCAACAAGGCCTTCATCGTCAACCGTATCGGCGATTTCGGCTTCGTCCTGGGCATCTTCCTGCTCTACTGGACCCTCGCCGGGCAAGGCCAGGGCACCCTGGCGTTCCGCGAGATCGGCGAGCACGTGGGGCTGCTGGCCGACCTGGAGCTCTGGGGCGTCGGCGTGGCGACGCTGGTGACGATCCTTTTGTTCATCGGCGCCACCGGCAAGTCGGCGCAGATTCCGCTCTACGTCTGGCTGCCGGACGCCATGCAGGGCCCGACCCCGGTGAGCGCGCTGATCCACGCCGCCACCATGGTGACGGCCGGGGTCTACATGATCGCGCGGCTGAACGAGCTTTTCTCCGCCGCGCCCTTCACCCTGGAGATCATCGCCGTCGTCGGCGCGGCCACGGCCTTTTTCGCCGCCACCATCGCGGTGACCCAGACCGACATCAAGCGGGTGCTGGCGTACTCCACCATCAGCCAGCTCGGCTACATGTTCCTGGCCATGGGCGTGGCCGCCTACTCCTCCGGCGTCTTCCACCTGCTGACCCACGCGTTCTTCAAGGCCTGTCTCTTCCTGGGTTCCGGAAGCATCATCCACGCCATGCAGGGGGAGCAGGACATGCGCCAGATGGGCGGCTTGAGGAAGGTGATGCCGGCGACCTTCTGGACCTTCGCCATCGCCGTCCTGGCCATCGCCGGAACGCCGTTTCTGGCGGGCTTCTTCTCCAAGGACGCGATCCTGTGGCAGGCCTGGGCTACGCACAACCAGTTGCTCTGGGGCGTGGCGGTGTTCGTGGCAGGGCTCACGGCCTTCTACATGTTCCGCCAGTTCTTCATGGTGTTCTTCGGCGAATGCCGCGCCGACCACCACGTGCAGGAGCACCTGCACGAGTCTCCCAGGATCATGACCTATCCCTTGTGGATCCTCGCGGCCGGCTCGATTGTGGTGGGCTACCTCGGGCTGCCGGCGTTCATGGGCGGCAGCATGCTCGACAACTGGCTCGATCCGGTGATCCACGTCGCCCACGGCGAGCATCACGCGATGATGGAAGAGATCGGGGTGATGAGCGTGTCCATCGTTGCCGCGGCCGTGGGCGTGGCGCTGGCGTGGTACCTGTACTACGTGCGGACTCCGTCCCGGGACGAGTCGCCCGAGGCCAAGGGATTCTCATACCGCCTGCTCTACAACAAGTACTACGTGGACGAGATCTACCAGTTCGTTTTCGTCGGCGGCACCCTGCTGCTGGCGCGGATCGGGGCGGCGTTCGATCGCTACATCATCGACACCATCGTGGACGGCACGGCCAAGGTCACCATCGTCGTCTCCTGGTTCAACGGCCTGTTCGACCGGTACGTCGTCGATATGCTGGTCAACGCCGTCGCCAACGTGACCTTCGCGGTGGGCAACAACTTTCGCCGGGTCCAGACCGGGAACATCAACAGCTACCTCTACGTGGTGGTGGGAGCCGTGGTCGTCGCCCTGATCGTCAAGATTCGCTACTGGAGCTGATTCGAAGAGGAGAGATGCGAAAATGACCGAACATGTGCTGAGCTACATGGTCTTCTTCCCGCTGGCGGGAATGCTGGTCGTGTTGATCCTGCCCAGCGGACGCCATGATCTCATTCGCTGGGTTTCGGCCGCGGCCACGGTGCCGCCGCTGATTCTGGGGATCTGGCTTTACGCCAACTTCGACACCGCCACCACCTCCATGCAGTTCGTCGAGCGGGCCGCCTGGATCCCCGCGTTCAACATCGAGTACTTCATCGGCGTCGACGGCCTCAGCGTCTCCATGGTGTTGCTGACGGCGTTGCTGTCGTTTCTCTGCATCTTCGCTTCCTGGGGTATCGACAAGGGGGTCAAGGGTTACTTCGCGCTGTTCCTGCTGCTGGACACCGGCATGACCGGCGTGTTCGTGGCGCTGGATTTCGTGCTCTTCTACGTGTTCTGGGAAGTCATGCTGCTTCCCATGTACTTCCTCATCGGCATCTGGGGCGGCCCGCGCAAGGAATACGCCGCCATCAAGTTCTTTCTCTACACGCTGCTGGGCAGCGTGCTGATGCTGGTTGCCATCCTGGCGCTCTACTTCTATTCCGAGCCCAACACCTTCGACATGACCAAGCTGATGGACCGGAGCAGCCTCTACAGCACCACGCCGCTGGCCATGTGGCCGTTCAACGTGTGGGGCTGGGGCTTCCAGCACGTGGTCTGGATGGCGTTGTTCATCGGCTTCGCCATCAAGATCCCGGCGTTCCCGTTCCACACCTGGCTGCCGGACGCCCACGTCGAGGCGCCCACCGCCATCTCCGTGATCCTGGCGGGAATCCTCCTGAAGATGGGCACCTACGGCATCCTGCGCATCAACTATCCCATGCTGCCGGTTGCCACCGCCGACCTGGCCTTCTACTTCCTCGCGGTGCTGGGAACGTGGAACATCGTATACGGCGGCCTCTGCGCCATGGCGCAGACGGACATGAAGAAACTGGTGGCCTACTCCAGCGTCAGCCACATGGGTTACGTGATGCTGGGGATGGCGGCGTTCAACAGCCAGGGCATCAACGGCGCGGTGCTGCAGATGTTCAACCACGGCACCATCACCGCCATGCTGTTCCTGCTCGTGGGCGTGATCTACGACCGCGCCCATCATCGCGAAATCAACGGCTTCGGCGGCCTGGCCGGGATCATGCCGGTGTACGCCGGCTTCACGGCGCTGGCCTTCTTCGCCTCCATGGGACTGCCGGGGCTGTCCGGCTTCGTCTCGGAGGTGCTGGTGCTGCTGGGGGCGTGGCCGAAGTACCATGTCCTGACCATCATCGCGGCCCTGGGCATCGTCATCACCGCGGGTTACATGCTGTGGATGATGCAGCGGGTCTATCTCGGCCCGCCCAACGAGAAGTACACTTCGCTGCCCGAGATCAACGGCCGCGAAATCTTTACGCTGTTCCCGTTGGGCGTGATCGTGGTGATCGTGGGCGTGTATCCCCGGGTGGTGCTCGACCTGCTCCAGGCCTCGCTCAACAACATCAACCAGATGGTGATCTCGCACCTGTCGTAAGGCAAAATGGACCTCGGTAACCTCGCAAGCCTCAAGCTGTTCCATCCGGAAATCGTCCTCGCGGGAACGATCATCCTGCTGACGGTCCTGGACCTGTTGGTGGCCAACAAGCGGCTGCTGGCGTACGTCGGCCTGGCCGGATGCGTCGTGGCCCTGGTGGCCACCCTGGATCTCTACGGGACGCCGCCGGCGTTGCTGTTCCACCGCATGGTGGCGCTGGACAACTTCAGCCTGTTCTTCAAGGTGGTCACCCTGGCGGCATTGCTGGGGGCCATCTGGATGTCCATCGGCTCCGGCGAAGTCCGGCAGGTGCACCTGGGCGAGTACTACATCGTCCTGCTGACCTGCGGCTTCGGCATGTTCTTCATGGCCTCGGGCAACAACCTGCTGATGGCCTATCTCGGCCTCGAGCTGGTGAGCCTGACGTCGTACATCCTGACCGGGATGCTGCCGCACAACCGGCGCTCGGCCGAGGCGGCGCTCAAGTACCTGATCTACGGCGGGGTCGCCTCCGGGACCATGATCTACGGCATGAGCTGGGTGTTCGGCATGGCCGGCAGCCTCGACTACGCCGCCATCAACGCGGCCATGTCCGGGGCCGACGGCAACCAGACCGGGCTGTTCATCGCCTTTGTCTTCATCCTGGCCGGCTTCGGCTACAAGATGGCGTTCGCGCCGTTCCACATGTGGTCGCCGGACGTGTACCAGGGGGCGCCGACGCCCTTCACCGGATTCCTCTCGGTGGCCTCCAACGCCGCCGGGTTGGCCATTCTGATCCGCTTCTTCTCCCCCGCCGTGTCCACCCTGGGGCAGGACGGGGCGTGGACGTTCCAGGCGTTTCCCGCGCTCCAGTGGACCGACCTGCTGGTGGCCGTCAGCATCGTCACCATGACCTGGGGCAACCTCTCGGCCTTGAACCAGAACAACGTCAAGCGCCTGCTGGCCTATTCCGGCATCGCCCACGCGGGCTACATCATGATGGGTCTGGTGGTGCTCAACAACGACGGGCTCAGCGCCATGCTCTTCTACGTGGTGGTCTACCTGATCATGAACCTCGGGGCCTTCCTGGTGGTCATGGTGGTGGCCAACGCCACCGGCCGCGAGGACATGGACGCCTACCGCGGCCTGGCCTGGCGGGGCGCCGCGTTCCCGGCCATCTGCATGGGCGTGTTCCTGTTCTCCCTTACGGGCCTGCCGCCCTTGGCCGGTTTCATCGGCAAGTTCCTGATCTTCGCCGCCATCATCCATGCCGAGTTCTACGTCCTCGCGGTGGTGGCGCTCCTCAACACGGTCATCTCGCTGTACTACTACGTGCGGATCGTCCGGACCATGTTCCTGGACGCCCCCGCCCCCGAGGACGGACCCGTGGCCGCCACCTCCAGCGCAGTGCCGCTGTTGGGCGTTCTCGTGGTGCTGACCGTGGTGTTGGGGGTCTACTGGGGGCCGCTGCTGGACTACACCACCGGCTCGCTGGGTTTCTTCATGCAGTAGGCGGGGCCGGGCGGCGGAGGGGCGCCAAAGGGGGCCTGTCCTGAGCCTGTCGAAGGGCTCAGGACGAACGGTCCTGAGGAAATAGAACCGTTCGTCCTGAGCGTAGCGAAGCGAAGTCGAAGGACGCTACCTAGAGAAACGGCTGAAGGCTCGCGGGTATCTCCAACTCCCCGTTCACCGACTCCCTGAGCTCGTCGGCCAAGAGATCCAGCCGGTCGCGGGCGGGAAGCGTCCGGTCCACGATCACCCACTTCTTTCCTCTCACCACACAACCCCCGCTGCGCACGCGATAGCCGAAGTCACGCGGCAACTTCTCGCACCGGACCTTGATGCCGCACTGTTCCGCAAAGCTCCGAAGCTCCCGGAACAGGTTCTCCTGACCGTTGTCCTTCGGTGAAGTCTTTCGAGCCATAGCGCTATACTACCATTCCCTGCCGGTGGCTGGGAACTTCAGCCGCCCATTTCCGCGACGCGGCGCGCCATCCACTCCACGTACGCGGTACGGGTCATGCCGCGCCTTCGCGCCTCGCTATCGATGAAGGCGGCGACCCCCTCGTCGAGGGTCATGTGTCTCCGTACGCTACGGCCCGAGAGGCGGATCAAGGGGATGGATACGAGAGCCTGTCCAGCCTGTGTCTCCACCCGCTCCATATTGCTCGGCGGGATGATCGCCTCATTGTCCTTTTCTGCTTCGATTGCGTAATCGCGAAGCGCCTCCTCAGCATTGACCATTGCCTCGTCGACGGTCTTTCCCATGGCGACGATGCCAGGGAGGTCGGGAAACGTAACGCCATAGGCCCCTTTTTTTCCATCAATATGTGCAGGGTATCGCGACATAACTTAAGCTTTCAGTTGAGTTCAATCATTCTCCCCAACCCGCCTTCTTCGCAATGGACAATACAACACCGGAAGATAACGTCTTGTGTCGTGGGAGGGTAATGAGGCCCGTGATATGTGGATGCTTGTAGACGTCGTGGGCAGACCCGTGGCGTGTTAGGAACCATCCGTCCTTTTCCAGCCGGCGTCTGATACGGTCTGTTTTCGTCTCCATTGGTCCTCCATGCTTCCCCCTTTCTTTATCAATTCACATAATTGAACTTTGCTTGTGACACATATATATGCACCTTTTTATACCCATTGCAATGTCCCCGAGGCAAGTTGACTTTTCGCCTGGTGAGTAGCAGAAATCAACCAAGAATGGTTGAAGTCTCTGTGTTCCCATGTCTTTGTGATCCTGCGTCATTGGAGCCGACCCATGCAATTTCTCGCCGGAGCGGTGCAAATGCTGGCCACCTCGGACAAGGAAGCGAACCTTCACGAAGCCGAGGGGTGGATCCGCCGGGCGCATGCCGAAGGCGCGAGGCTCGTGGTGTTGCCAGAGGTGTTCAACTGGCGCGGGCGTGGCAAGGACACCGCGGCCAATGCGGAACCGGTCCCCGGGCCTTCCACGGAACGCATGAGCGCATTGGCGGCCGAGCTCGGGTTGTACCTGCTGGCGGGGTCGATTTTGGAGGTTTCCGATTCGGAGGGCCGGGCCTACAACTCCAGCGTGCTCATCGGCCCGGGAATGGGGATCATCGCCAAGTACCGGAAAATCCACCTGTTCGACGTCGACATCGAAGGCGAGGCGCCCATCCGCGAATCCGAGTTTCGCCGCCCGGGCGACGCCGTGGTGGTGGCGGACACCCCTCTGTGTCCCATGGGGCTATCGGTTTGCTACGACCTACGCTTCCCCGAGCTCTACCGCCGTCTCACAACCGCCGGCGCCAGGATCATCTTCGTGCCGTCCGTGTTCACGGTGCCCACGGGCCGGGCGCACTGGGAAACGCTGCTGCGCGCCCGCGCCATCGAGAACCAAGTGTACATCATCGCCCCGGACCAGACCGGTGACCATCCGGCCAGCATGTCGGCCTACGGACACTCCATGATCGTCGATCCTTGGGGCAAGGTCATCGCCCAGGCCGATACCGAGCCGGGCCTCGTGCTGGCCACCATCGATCTCGACCACCTGGAGAATGTGCGGCGCCGGCTGCCGGCGCTGGACCACCGCCGGGCCTTCCTCAACGGAGGTCCGTGATCCCGCTCAGGTGAGCGGGATCATGACATGCTCCTGATAGGGTGGGCGTTCGCAAAGACGCGCGTACCACGCCTCGACGTTGGGCATGGAGGGCCGGTCGATGGGCATGTTGAACCAGCGGTAGGCCCAGATGCCCACGGGGATGTCGCCGATGGTGAAGGAATCGCCGGCGAGGTAGCTCTGGCCTTCGAGGTAGCGTTCGATGATCTCCCACTTGGGCACCGCCGCGGCCACCGCCTTTTCGATGGCGGC
>JAPOQB010000103.1 GCA_026710965.1 Deltaproteobacteria bacterium
AAGAAGCCGGAATTTGACAGGCTTCGAGGCGCTTCCTATAAGTGACCACATGCGCTGGCGAACGTCGTTCATACCCACCATCAAGGAAGAGCCGTCGGACGCGGAGGTGATCAGCCACCGGTTGCTGGTGCGCGCCGGCATGATCCGGCAGGTGAGCCGCGGGGTCTACGACATTCTGCCGCTGGCGCTCCGCACCCTCCGGAAGATCGAGGCCATCGTGCGCGAGGAGATGAACCGGGCCGGCGCCCAGGAATTGCTGATGCCGGTCACCTCCCCGGCGGAGCTGTGGCAGGACAGCGGCCGCTGGGAGATCTACGGCAAGGAGCTGCTGCGCTTCAAGGACCGCCACGAGCGGGATTTCTGCCTCGCCCCCACCCACGAGGAGGTCATCACCGATATCGTCCGCCGCGACGTCCGCTCCTACCGCGAACTGCCCATGAACCTCTACCAGATCCAGACCAAGTTCCGGGATGAGGTGCGGCCGCGCTTCGGCCTGATGCGCGGCCGCGAGTTCATCATGAAGGACGCCTACAGCTTTCACCTGGACCGCGACGACGCCGAGCGCGAGTACCACAACATGTACGACACCTACCGGCGCATCTTCACCCGTTGCGGCCTGGAGTTCCGGGCGGTGGAGGCCGATTCCGGCGCCATCGGCGGCAGCCTGTCCCACGAGTTCCAGGTGCTGGCGGAATCGGGCGAGGACGCGCTGGCGGCGTGCGGCGCGTGCGACTACGCGGCCAACGTGCAGAAGGCGGAATCGCGTCTGCCGGCGGTGGAACGCGGCGGCGGTTCCGATGCCCCGATCGAGACCGTGCCCACGCCGGGCCTCAAGACCGTGCCGGAGGTCTCCGAGTTCCTCAAGGTGCCGCCGGAGCGGTTCATCAAGACCATGATCTACCGGCGGCCGTCGGGGGGTCTGTTGGCGGTGCTGGTGCGCGGCGATCACGAGGTCAACGAAACCAAGCTGGGGAATCTGCTGGACACCATCGCGATGGAGCTGGCGGACGAGGACGAGGTGCAGCAGGCGGTGGGCGCGCCGCCGGGCTTCCTGGGCCCGGTCGACCTGCCCCTGGAGGTGTGGGCGGACCACGCCGTCCGGGGCATGAGCGACGCCGTCATCGGCGCCAACCAGGCCGACGCCCACACCGTCCACGTGGACCAGCCGAGGGACTTCACTCCCGCCCGCTTCGAGGACCTGCGCCTGGTCACGGCCGGCGACCCGTGCCCGCGCTGCGAGACGGGCGTCATCGAGGAGTACCGCGGCATCGAGGTGGGGCACGTGTTCTACCTCGGGCGGAAATACAGCGAAGCCATGGGTGCGACGATCCTCGATTCCGAGGGGCACGAGCGCGTCATGGAGATGGGTTGCTACGGCATCGGGGTCACCCGGCTCATGGCCGCCGCCATCGAGCAGAACAACGACGCCGACGGCATCATCTGGCCCGCGTCCATCGCCCCCTTCCCGGTCGAGTTGTTGCCCCTGAACTACAAGGAAGAGCCCGTCCGGGGGGTTACCGACGGCATTTACGACGGGCTTCGCGAGGCCGGTTGCGAGGTGTTGCTGGACGACCGCGACGAACGGCCCGGCGTCAAGTTCAAGGACGCCGACCTGGTGGGCATCCCCTTGCGGGTCACCATCGGCGCCAAGGGGCTGGCCAGGGGGATCGTGGAGCTTAGATGGCGCGGGGAGCGGGACACCCTCGAGGTGCCGGTGGACGAGGCCGTCAAGCGCATCGGCGCGGCCCTCGACGAAGGACGGCCATGAACGACTCGGCATCGGCAGCAAGGCAGCGCCTGATTGTGGCCCTGGACCTGGCCGACCCCGCCAGGGCCAGGACCCTTGCGACCCTCCTGGCCCCGGAAGTGGGCATGTTCAAGGTCGGCAAGCAACTGTTCGTCAACTCCGGGCCGGACATCGTGCGCATGATCCACGATCTCGGCGGCGAGGTCTTCCTGGACCTCAAGTTCCACGACATCCCCAACACCGTGGCGGCGGCGGCGGTGGAAGCCACCCGCCTGGGGGTCAAGCTGTTCAACATTCACGTCTCCGGGGGCCGGGAGATGATGCGGCAGACGGCCGAGGCGGTGGAAGAGGTGTGCGGGAAGGAAGGGCTGCGGAGGCCGTCGGTGCTGGGCGTCACGGTCCTTACCAGCCTGGACGCATCGGACCTCGAGTCGATGGGGGTTCAAGGGGCCGTTGCCGCCCACGTCGTGCGTCTGGCCGGGATGGCGCGGGAGGCGGGCCTTGCGGGCGTCGTCTGCTCGGCCCAGGAGGTCCGGGACATCCGCAACGCCTGCGGCGATTCCTTCATGCTGGTGACGCCCGGCATTCGGCCCGCGGGCCAGCAGGCCGGCGACCAGAAGCGGGTCATGACCCCCGGCGAAGCTGTCCGCGCGGGCATTGACCACATCGTCGTGGGCAGGCCCATCACCGGTGCCGACGACCCGGTGGAGGCGGCCCGGGCGGTGGTCGCCGAGATGAGCGCCGCCGAGGGTTGAGGGGGCTGAAAGCCCTTCCGGTGGCTGCCCGGGAGCGACCGCACGCTGTCTTTTGAACTGGTCCATCGAAATGCTAAGTTAGGAACCCATGTCCGTAGCCACCATCGAAGAAGCGCTGGAAGACATCAGGCAAGGCAAGATGGTCATCCTGATGGATGACCAGAACCGCGAGAACGAGGGCGATCTGACCATGGCCGCGGAACTGGTCACCCCGGATGCCATCAACTTCATGGCCACCTGGGGACGGGGCCTGATCTGTCTGCCGCTCACCGAGGAGAAAGTCGACCAGCTCGGCCTCACCATGATGGTGCGGGACAACACGGCGCCCTTCGGCACCGCGTTCACGGTTTCCATCGACGGCGTCAAGAACGTCACCACCGGCATCTCGGCCTCCGACCGCGCGGAGACCATCCTCGCGGCCATTGCCGACAACGCCGGGCCCGCCGACCTGTGCACGCCCGGGCACATCTTCCCGTTACGGGCGAGGGAGGGCGGCGTGCTGGTGCGCACGGGTCAGACCGAAGGCTCCGTGGACCTTTGCCGGCTGGCGGGGCTCCAGCCCGCCAGCGTGATCTGCGAGATCATGAAGGATGACGGCACCATGGCGCGGCTGGCGGATCTCGAGGAGTTCGGCGAAAAGTACGACCTCAAGATCTGCACCATCGCCGACCTCGTCCAGTACCGCCTCAAGTACGACTCGCTGATCCACCGGGTGGCCGACACGCGCTTGCCGACGCGTTACGGCGGCGAGTTCCGGGCGGTGGTCTACAACACCCACGTGGATTCCACCGAGCACCTGGCGCTCATCAAGGGTGAGATCTCCGAGGACCAGGAGACCCTGGTGCGGGTGTGCACCAAGTTCCTCCCCGGCGACGTCTTCGGCTTCGAGTTCTTCGACACCGGGTCGGTCATCAAGCAGTCCATGGAGCTGATCGCCAAGGAAGGCGCGGGCGTCCTGCTCTACCTTCAGCCCGAGGGCAAGGGCCTGCGCACCGCCGAAGCCCGGGAGGCCAGGAACTTCCGCGACTTCGGCATCGGCGCCCAGATCCTGCGGGACCTGGGGATCCGCAAGCTCAAGCTCGTCACCAACAACCCCAGAAACCTCGTGGGCCTGTCCGGCTACGGCCTGGAGGTCAC
>JAPOQB010000508.1 GCA_026710965.1 Deltaproteobacteria bacterium
ATGCTGAAGGTGGCGAACACAATCGCTACGAACGTGGCCCTGAGGTCCGGAACGACGTCCGAGACCTTTCCCCACAAGGCGATCTTGCCGACCCTGACCCGGACCGTGTCTTTTCGGGCCAGCAGCGAGGTCACGAACACGAACAGGGCAACCGCCGCGTAGACCGTAAACACCATCCGGAACCCCACCCACTGGGTGATGATTCCCCCCGCCACCGGGCCGATGGCCATGCCGGCGGACTTGACCCCCATGAACCCGCTCAGCAGGCGGCCCCGCTGGTGCGGCGGCACCATCTCGACGCCGGAAACCTCCCGGCCCATGGTCCAGACGCTGTCGCCGACGCCGGCAAAGAACTGTCCGACGAAAAGCAGTGCGAAGTAAGGAGTGACCGCGGTCAGGAAAGCGCCGCACAGGACCAGCGCGCTACCCACCAGCATGGTGGTCTTGGCCCCGTACCGGTCGAGCAGCAGGCCCGCCGGGATCAGAATGATGGTGCGGCCCAGCGCATGGGCGGTCACCACCTGCACGGCGAGCCCGGCGGAGACCGCGAAGGACGACGCCAGCAACGGGATGGTGGGAAACACCATCCCCTGCCCCAGGCTCATGAACAAGACCGTAGTGTATAGAAAGGCGAGGCTGCCGGCCCGTGCACCGGTCATCGAGATGCCAGGGGCCGGAGGAGTCAGGGCTTGGAGCCGCCGTACAGGGAGAGGCCGGAGCTCTTTTGGTGGCACGCGACGTCCTGGAAACCGGCGCTCTTGAACCAGGCGATCTGATCGTCCATGGTTGCCGAACCGCGATCGAGGTTGAAAAACCGCCCGCCGTCCCGGAGGCGTCCGAAGATCTCCTGGTAGACGGCCTGGATCACCTCGCCCGCCCGGACGTTGTGAATGGCGTTGCACGAGACCACGAGATCGAAGTCACCCGCAGCCTCCTGACTCCAGTTCTTCTTGCTGAAATCCGAGATCACGTACTCGAAACGCCCTTCGAGTTCCTGCATGCGTTCGCCGCCGAGCTTGGCCATGGCGCCGGAGCCGTCGTGGCACACGGCCGTGGCCCGGGGAAAGCTTTCCATGAGATACTTGCTGAGCGCGCCGTAGCCGCACCCCACATCCATGAACCGGAACGCGGCGTCCCTCTCGAACGGGATCAGGCTCGCCAGCAACTCGAATTGGCGGACACGTAACGTCTCGTTGCGCCTTTGACGCTGAGCCCAGTCCTCGACGTATTCCCGGGAGTTCCAATCGTGTTGCCGCAACGGGTCGGTGATCTGTGCCATATCTGCTTCTCGACCTCCTGTGGAATTCCTCGACTTAGACCAAATGCGCACGGATGTCCAGGTTGACAGTCCGCCGTCGCGGGCCTATAGATGGCCTCGGATCGACGGTCCGACCCGAAACCACGGCGAGGCGTCAACCGGGCACGGAGGACGATGCATGGCGAGCCGGCAAAGGGACGTCGAAGCGGCCCTCAACCTCCGGACATTCATCGACCGGCTCGAGGCAGCCGGCAAGCTCAAAAAGGTGGAGAACGCCCACTGGGACCTGGAGATCGGCGCCCTCAC
>JAPOQB010000382.1 GCA_026710965.1 Deltaproteobacteria bacterium
GCGGATCCTGTTCCCGCCGTGCCCGGATCTCCTCCGCCAGGGCGTCTTCCAATTGGGGGTGATAGGGGCCGAGAATGATCTTCATGGGGCAACCGGAATCTTCCAGGACTTTGGCAGACCCGGCACGCGTTGCCAAGGTCAACCGGGCGCCGCCGGTGGCCTGAAAATGTCCTGCGCGTCTTGGTCTTGATTCGGACGTTGCGGGCCACTAGTCTCGGTTGCGTGAGAGTCCATTTTCTAGGTTCCGGGGACGCCTTCGGCAGCGGCGGCCGAAACCAGACCGCCTACCTGCTGGAAGACGGGCGGCATCTCTATCTTCTCGACTGCGGCCCGTCGGCACTGCCGGCCCTCAAGCGCGCGGGCCTGGACCCGGCGGACCTCGATGCGGTCATCTTGAGCCACCTGCACGGCGACCATTTCGGCGGCCTGCCGTTCTTCTTCATCCACTACCTGTACAACAAGCCCCGGAGCCGTCCGCTGGAGGTGGCCGGCCCGCCGGGCACCGAGCAGCGCGTGCGCGATCTCATGAGGCTCATGTACGGCGAGAAGGAACTGCCCTTCGTTGTGTTTCGCGTGCTGGAGCCCGACACCGCCGCCGCCGTGGCCGGCGCCGAGGTCCTGGGCTTCCGGGTTCCGCACCAGACCGACGCGGTCTCGCTCGGGCTCAGGGTCACGGTGGCGGGCCGCACCGTGCTCTTCTCCGGCGATTCGAGCTGGACGGACCAGTTCATCACCCACGGCCGGGGCGCGGACCTGTTCATCTGCGAGTGTTGCCACTACGACGAGCCGTCGCCGTCGCACATGAGCTACGTGGAGGTTGCCGCGCACCGGGAGCGCCTGGAGTGCAAGCGGCTGATCCTGACCCACATGGGCGAGGAGATGCTGGCCCGGCGCCACACGCTACCGGTCGAGACCGCGGAAGACGGGCTGGTGGTTGAGCTGTAGGGTTTCGTAGCAGGTTTCCGGGCAGGCGCTGAAGTCCGGACATCGCCACCAAGTGTAACCTGACATGTTCACGAAGGCATCCATCAAGCTCGCTCCCTTGCTCGTCATGCTCGCGCTGGCCGGGTGCGGCGGCAAGGGGGGGCTGCCAACCGCGAGCGACTGGGAGACCGAGGAGTACCAGGCGCAAGGAGGGCTCGGCCAGCTCAAGGCCTCCTCGATGTATGCAAGAGGCGGGACCGGCAAGGGGGTCACGGTCGGTTTGCTCGACTCCGGGGCCACGCCCAGCCATCCGGGTCTGGCCGGCAAGTACGTCGTCGTCGATAGCTTCGAGGGCGTCGATCCAATGGATTCCAATCCTGAATTTCGTGGGCACGGGACTCACGTTGCCGGCATCATCGCCGCCGGCAAGGACGACTCCGGGATGCATGGCGTCGCCTATGAGGCCACGCTCGCGTCCTATGCCCTGGAGTTCGACGAGAACGATGACGTGGTCGACTTCGAGCTGGGGAAGGCCACCGACGAGCTGACAGAGTTCGGCGTACGGATCGTCAACAATAGCTGGGGAAAGGTGGACGTCCATAACGACTACATCTCGATTACGATCACGGAAGTGACCCGTAACTCGATGGACGCTTACTTCCCATACGGTCTCCCTGCCTATCGACGCTATGTCGAAGCCGACGGCGTCCAGGTGTGGGGAGTCGGGAATAGCGCTTTGCCTCAACCGAGCTTTCACGCCGGGCTGCCTCTCCTCGTACGCGAACTGGAGAGAGGCTGGCTGGCCGTGGTTTCGGTCGGTCAGGATGGGGACCTGGCCCGCTACTCGCAACAATGCGGTGTCGCCGCCGAGTGGTGCATCGCGGCCCCGGGAGGAAACAAGCCGGAGGACGCCGGAATCTACTCCACCGTGCCCGGTGGCTATGACCACTATCATGGAACCTCCATGGCCGCTCCGCAGGTGAGCGGCGCTCTGGCCGCCTTGAAAAGCATGTTTCCGAACCTGGGATTCCAGGACGTTCGGGACCGTGTCCTCTTCACCGCGGATAGAAACGGCATCTATGCCGACTCCTCCATCTATGGGAAGGGACTGCTCGACCTCGACGCCGCCTCGCGGCCGGTGGGCGGCACCTTGTTCTCTCTTGGCCGGTATGACGGCGGTCCTGTCGTCACAACTCAGGGCGCCCGGCTCTCGTTGCCGGCCGGAGCGGTGTCCAGGCACCTGGCCGGCGAGGAGATCCTCGTTCTCGACCGTTACCAACGCGCCCCCTTTCTTGTCCCGATCAGCCACTATGCCGGCGGCGACGGGGGCGGTCTGTCGATGCGGCACCTTGAGCTCATCGCCCCAAGGCACACCTCGCCGGACGAGTACGAAGCGCCTGTGCAGGCCTTCGCCGGGGAGGATTTCCAGGTCAGCGGCACGTCCACCGGCGCCTGGCTCCTTGGCGCCGGCCGGGGAGCGGGGCTCATGGGAGGGTTCGCAAGTCTGGCGGGCATGCCGCTGCCGCACGGCGATTTTCGCATGGCCCGGAACGCGCTCGGCATGGCACTCGGTTTCACCACGGAGGCGGGAGAAATCCATGCGAGCGCGGCCACGAATCCCGAGGAGGCGGGCGGGCCCGGCTTCGGGGTCACGAGTTGGAGTCCGCGCTCCGTCCTGACCGCTTCCTTCGTCGGAGCGCAGACGGACTACGCGCTCGGCGCATCCTTCGCCTCCGGTCTGAAAAGGCCCTCCGGCCTCCAGGGCACCGGCGCCTTCGAGTTGTCCGGTAACAGCGTCGATCTCGGCTTTCGTTGCGATCTCTTCACCGGCGATGCGGTAAGGGTCGGACTCAACAATCGGCTCACCCATCTCGCTCCGCACGAGGGGGCACTCCTCACGTTGGACAGTGCGCTCCTTGCGACTGCGGGGCTCGACCTCTCGATCAGACTGACCCGCCGGGCGACGTTGAACGCCCGGCTGTCGCTGGAGCGGCCCGTCGACTCGGGCGAGGCTCGTATTCGAGTCGCGCGGAGCGTCGACGAAGGCGGCCGGATCGACTATGACGATATCGTCATCGACCAGGGCGACCTCCTCCAATTCGACCGGGCGGGCGTAAGCGTGAGCTATCGCGGCGACCCGGGCTCGGTCTATGGCGCGGGAGTGATGACGGTCCGGGACGGGTTTGGCAGGACACAGGCCATCGCAGGCGTACAAGCGGAACTCCGCTTCTGAATCACCCGCGAGGAGCGAGTGTCCCCGGGAACGAGGGTGGAAACCCTGGAGCCGGAGGCGGGGGTTACGTTTCCGGTAGGAATATTCGAGCGGTCAGGGAACGGTTCGTTCCGGTATCGGATACTTCGGACAACGACAGCGGCCGGTAGCCGCAACGCGGCGGTGGCGGCAGTTCGATCCCGTGCTCCTCACCGAAATGCCGCGCGAAGGCTTCGGACGGCTTCGGGCGGCGCTCGGTCTTCGTACGCTTTTCGTGAATCAGCCGACGCACGAGTTCTTCCATGGATACGCCGACTTGGCGGGCCTCGCGCTTCAGCCAAGACTTGTCCCGGGGATCGATATTTCGGACAGTGATACTGGAATCCATGCCAGCGGCCTCCTGCTCGGACTACACGCCATCAAATTATGCTATCAAGAAATCCAGAACAAGAGCTTGGAGCCTTAAAACCCGCCCGTGCAGGAACGTCGTGAGACGCCCGATCAGGCTCGGACGCATGGGGCTTAACTTGACAACCGGGCAAGCGTCTCCTACAAACCCGCCATGCCTAGAGTCACTTTCATGCCACTGGGACAGAGCTTCGAGGTCGAGGACGGCACCACCATCCTGGTGGCCGCGATACGCAACGGCGTCACCCTCCGCCACGACTGCACCGAGGCCATCTGCGGCACCGACAAGGTCAGGATCGTCGCCGGCGAGAACAACCTGAGCGCCATGGACGACAACGAGGAGTTGACGCTGTCCATGCTGGAGTCGGATCCCGCCGACCGCCTCGGATGCGTCGCCAAGGTGCTCGGCGACGTGATCGTGGAGATTCCCGCGGAGTAACCCGTTACCTCAACCGCACCGGCTCGCCGGCTGTCGGCGCTGACCGTCCTCCCGTAAACGAACCGGCTGGAGGCCCAAATGAGCAGAGTCAAGGAAGCTCTCGACCGGAAGGGAACCCTGGTCATGCCCGGGGTGTTCGACGCCCTGAGCGCGCGCATTGCCCACCGCGCCGGCTTCGACGTCATCTTCACCACCGGCTACGGCATCTCGGCGACGCTCCTGGGGGAGCCGGACTTCGGCATCCTCACCCAGACGGAGATGCTGAGCACCATCTACCGTATCTGCGGCGCGGTGCCGACGCCGGTCATCGTGGACTCGGACACCGGCTACGGCAACGCGGTGAACGTGGTCCGGACCGTGACCGAGCTCATGCGGGCGGGAGCGGCGGGCATGTTCCTGGAGGACCAGGTGTGGCCCAAGCGTTGCGGCCACATGAGGGGCAAGCAGGTGGTGCCCCTGGACGAGTATCTCAAGAAGCTCAACGCCGCGGCGGCGGCGCGGGGAGACGGGGACCTCTTCATCGTGGCCCGGACCGACGCGCGCCAGGCCCTGGGCGTGGACGAGGCCATCCGGCGCGGCAACGCTTTCAAGGAGAACGGCGCCGACGCGGTGTTCATCGAGGCGCCGGAGAGCCGCGAGGAGATGCGGGAGATCGCCCGCAACGTCCCGGGACCGCTGGTGGCCAACATGATCGAGCGGGGGACCACGCCGTTGATGACGCCGGCGGAGCTCGGCGAGCTCGGTTACGCCTTGATCGTGTGGCCGGTGGGGCCGCTGTACTCCGCCGCCATGGCGCTCAAGGACTACTACTCGAACCTGCGGGAGACGGGCACGGGGGAGGCCCTCATGGACCGGCTGCTGCCGTTCGACGAGTTTCACGAGATTGTGGGGCTTGAGGAGAAGTACGCTCTGGACGAGAAGTACCGGTCGTAAGGCGCTCCCTCGGCGGCAATGGGGTCATGACCCCGTCGGGCAGGTCATACAGCAGCCGTCGCACCTCCCGCAGGTCGACACGGAGGTTCAGGCCGGCGATCTGTTTCATGAGATCCGCCATGAGCCGGCCGTCGTCCGCCACCCCATAGCGGTAGATCTGAAAGTAGGGTTTCCCTTTATCGACGCCGACCTTGGCGTGCTGGTAGATCACCCGCACGGGCGTGTCTTTCGGTACCCGTGGATACAGGAAGGCGATGTCCTCCGGATACAGCCGGATGCAACCGTGGGTCACGCGCCGACCGATGGCCCATGGGTTGTTGGTGCCGTGAATGCCGTAGCTGGTGTGGGACAGCCGCATCCAGTACTTTCCCAACGGGTTGTTCGGCCCCGGAGGGACTGTTTTGCGCGGGTGCTCCATCTCTTCCTGGATCGATTTCGGTACGTACCAGATGGGGTTCGTGCGTTTCTGCCCGATCCGGTACTGCCCGGCCGGGGTGTTCTGGCCCTCCCTGCCCACTCCCAGTGGGAAGGTCATGACCTTGGAGTCGGGCAGGTAATAGTACAGCCTCATCTCGGGAATGTTGAGGACCAGTCCCTCCCGCGGGGCGTCGGGAAGAATCCACCGGGAGGGGAGGGTGACCGGTGTGCCCTCGCCCGGAAGCCAGGGGTCCACGCCGGGGTTCGCCCGCTTCAGTTCCCCATATCCCAAGTGGTTCAGACGGGCGATGTCGAGGAGGGTGTCCTTGAATTCTGCGTGCTGTATCCCGGGGCTTCCGATGATGGTGGAATCGAGACTCCGGTCCGCTTCCGCGGCCGGGGACTCACGGTACTCGAACACGGTGGTGTTCGGTTCCCATGAGGTCCCCATGGAAGGCAAGACGAACGCAACCAGTCCACAGACCGTCAACGCAGCGCACAACGTCAACTTCATACCGCCGTCTCCCTCATCGGTGTATCTCGCCCATCCTCAGATCCCGGCGGGACCGGATGGGTGAACTCGGTTGAAAATTATTGACCCTGATTATAACATCTTTTCGCTAAACAGTTCAGAAAGGACCGCCAAAATGTCGTTTGTCGCCGCGATGGCCGCCAGCCACGCACCCAACATGCTGCTCGACCCGGGCGCGGAGTGGGAAGAGTTCATGACGCTGCACTACCGTATGGCGCCGCAGGCGGCCGGCACCAGGCCGTCTCTGGAGGTGCAGCGGAAGCTGCGCCAGGATGCGGAGAAGGCTTTTGCGGTGCTTCGCGCCGACCTCGAAGCCGCCAGGCCCGACGTGCTGATCGTGGTTGCCAACGACCAGTTCGTGAACTTCTTCTTCGACAACATTCCGACGTTTTTCGTCACCCTGGCGGACGAGGTCCAAGGCCGGTTTACGCGTTACCGGTTCAACTACCGGAATGACGCGGAGCTGGGCCGGGCGATCCTCGAGGCCGGGGTGGGCGCCGGACTGGACCTGTCCTTCGGCGAGGACATCGAGCTCCAGCACACACAGATGGTGCCGCTGCACTTCCTTCTGCCCGAGCCGGATATCCCCATCCTGCCGATCTTCGTCAACACCTGGATCGACCCGCTGCCGACGCCGGCCCGGTGCTATGCGCTGGGGGACCTGATCCGGCAGGTGGCGGACGCCTCGCCCCACCGGGTGGCCATGCTCGCCACCGGCGGCCTGTCGCACTTTCCCGGGTCACCCCGGATCGGCGAGATCGATACCAGCTTCGACGAAGGGCTGCTCCGGCAGATGCGCGACGGCGCGGGTCCGGCACTGGCCGAGCTGACCCTGGAGCAGTTGCGGCAGTCGGGCAACTCGGAGTTCCTGAACTGGATGGTCACGGTCGGCGCCGTGAGCGATACCCCCGCCTCCGAGACCTTCTACATGCCCGACCACGTCGCCACCGGGTGGGGCTTCGCGAGTTGGAGAATCTGAATCGCGAATGCGGACGGCCGCGCCGCGCGCGCGGGGTCCGCGGGAGCACCGCATGAGCCGCTACCACCTGAACCGTTTTCTGTTCGACCTGAAGATGAAGCCGGACACCCTGAGCCAGGCACGGGCCGACCTGGACAAGGCGTTGTCGGACTATGACCTCAACGCGGAGGAGATTGCCGCCCTCAAGACCCGGGATCCGCGACAGTTGCGGCCGCTGGGTGCCCACGGCATGCTGTCGCTCTACCTGATGCGGCTGGACACCGAGTTCGACGACAACATTTATTGGACGCAGAAGTGAAGGCGGGCGGCCGCCGGTGCGCCGCCTTCGGGTGAGCACACGAGGAGTCTTGGATGGATTTGGGATTGGCAGGCAAGGTAGCGCTGGTGGGCGGCGCGAGTCAGGGAATGGGGCGCGCCATTGCCGCGGGTTTCGCCCGCGAAGGCGCCAAGGTGAGCATCTGCGCCAGAGGCGGCGAAGCCCTGGAGCGGGCCGCGGAGGAGATCCGCACGGAAACCGGGGGAGACGTCCTGGCCACGGTGGCGGACATGTCCAAGTACGACGATATCCGGAACTTCGTGGACAAGAGCGTCGAGGCCTTCGGGCGGGTGGACGTGGTGGTGAACAACGCCGGCGGCCCGCCGTTCGGGACCTTCGATGCCTTGAGCGAGGACGACTGGATCGGGGCGTACAATCTGAGCCTCATGGGCACGGTCAGGCTGACGCGCGAGACGGTGCCGCACATGAAGAAGGCCGGTGCCGGACGCATCATCAACATCACCTCCTACGGCATCAAGGAGCCCATCCCCGGACTGATCCTGTCCAACACGTTCCGCACGGGCGTGGTGGGTTGGGCCAAGACGCTGTCGCGCGAGCTGGCGCCCGACAACATCCTCATCAACACGGTGTTGCCCGGACGCATCGACACCGAGCGCCATCACAGCCTGAATGTGGCCCGGGCCAAGCGGCTCGACCTGCCGCTGGAAGAGGTTCAGAAACAGAGCAAGGCGGAGATTGCCCTGGGCCGTTTCGGGCAGTCCGAGGAAGTCGCGGACCTGGTGGTTTTTCTTGGCTCCGACCGCGCCAGCTACATCACCGGGAATACGCTCCTGATCGACGGCGGTCTCGTCCGGACACTCATGTAGGGAGAGAGGTAACGATGGTTTATTACATCGTTCAGTGGGACCTGCCGGATCAGAAGGCCAACCTGACGATCTACAGCAACAAGGCCAAGAACGACTGGCTGCCGATGACGCTGGCGGCCCCCGGAGTGAGGGAGATCCGCAACCTCCGCAATCCCCTGGAGGTCAGCCCCCAGGTCGCGATCATGATCGAGTTCGAGTCCCTCCAGGCGTGGGAGGGTTTCATCGAGTCACAGGACTACATCCGGATCATGCGCGAGCTGAGAATCCTCGGGTGCACCAACTTCGACGCCAAGGTCTGGTGCCCGTCCCGCTACTTTCCGGAGGCGCTGAAACGGGACAGTTAGCCGCGGAACGGAGCCGCAACGCCGTCCTGCCCTTGCGGACCCTTCCTTGACCGGGGCAGACGTGCGGTTCCGTGCTGACAGATTCGAGATCCTCCGGACCCGGACGCCGAAGGCCATCGCCGGAGACGATTTCCGGCTGGCCTCCGTGCTGGCGCCGATCCAGGAGCGCCCGGACGGGGACTACCTGATCCTCACGTTGCGCGCCAAGAACCTGAGCTCCCACAGCGGCCAGGTGGCGTTTCCGGGCGGCAGTGTCGATCCGGACGACGACGGGCCGGTGGCCACGGCGTTGCGCGAGACCCACGAGGAGATCGGCATCGATCCCGACCACGTCCACGTCCTGGGCCAGCTCGACGAGGTGTTCGCGGGGTACAATTTCCTGGTGACGCCTTTCGTGGGGCTGATTCCCTATCCCTACGAGTTCCGTCCCGATCCCCGGGAAACGGCCGCGGTGTTCTCCGTCCCGGTGGCCGCCCTGTTGAAGCAGGACGCCCTGACCCTGGACTACCGCCTGTCCAGGCGGTCCGAGCCCATCTACCACTTTCAATATGAGGAGTGGGATATCTGGGGCGCCACGGCCCGTATGGTCAAGCAGTTGCTGGAACTCGTGTACGGCTACCGGTCGCCGGGCCGACTTGAAACCAAAGATGAAGGTTGACATGCGGCGGCTGGTTTCTGCTACCTTGTGATTCGTGAGTTTGCTGGTTGACCGTGTGGGGTGAATGGTTTCCTCATATGCGCAGTCTTCGCGGGAGGCTTGAACGATGAGCAATACTTACACGGCGATCTTTGAACGAGACGGCGATTGGCACATTGCCTATTGTCCGGAGGTGCCAGGAGCCAACGGTCTGGGTCGCACGAAGCAGGAGGCTCAGGCAAGCTTGGCCAGCGCGATTGAACTCATCTTCCACGACCGTCGTGAGGATGCGCTACGAGGTGTTCCCGACGATGCCGAACGAGGCATCGTGGTCGTAGGGTGAAGAGGGGCGCTCTCCTACGGCATCTCCGTCGCTACGGGTGCTACCTCAAGCGGGAGGGGTCGGCACACTCGCTATGGTGCAATCCCGCCACTGGCGCTGTTGAAACGGTACCCCGCCACACGGAAATTCCCGATCGCCTCGCGAGCAAGATTTGCAGGACACTGTCCATACCGGAACTTGGCGCATAGTGGCTAGTCGAGGTCGATGTCCTTGAGGGGCTTCTCGATGGGCTCGTCCTTGGCCTTCTTGAGCAGCTCCTGGAACTTGCGGTCCAGCACCTTGCCCTTGTCCTTTTCCGCATCGAGGATGTTGCGGTACTTCTGGTCGCGCTGTGTCGCCTCTTCCCGCAGCAGGCGGCCGGCGTCCTTGAGCTCCGGCGCCTTGTGCTGGGGCGGCGGCAGCTCGTGCCGCAACACCACCGCCAGCGAAGGGTCCACGAACAGGGTCGCGCCGCAGCAGGGGCAATCCAGCTTGATGGTCTGAGGTTCCTGGTCCGGCATGATGGTCCCGTTTGCGCGTCGCGCCTGTTGCCGGCTAGCCGCGCAGCTCGATCTGCTCGCCGTCGGGGCCGCCGAAGACGACCCGGCGCCAGCCTTCCTCGCGCGGCTCTCGCGCCGCGGTGCCGTGGGGCGCCCGCAGCAGCGTTACGCCGCGCTGTTGCAGCTCCGCCACGGTTTCGTCGAAGGTGTCGGTCTCCAGGCAGAAATGAAACCCGGTCATGGAGCCCTCGCTCCTGTGGGTCAGCTCCAGAACGGTGTCCCCCAGCTTGAGGTAGGCGATCTGCATCCCCGCCGTGGCCTCGTGCTGGAAATACTTCCGGAACCCGAAGTGCTCCTCGTAAAAGGCA
>JAPOQB010000101.1 GCA_026710965.1 Deltaproteobacteria bacterium
GTCGCGGCCGCCGGCGCCCCGGGGCGCGGCCTCCAAGCCCAGGAGCTTGCACGCGCCGATACGGTCCGCGAGGGCGCCCCGGCTGGCCGAGGCCCCGGCGCCGCGCGAGTCCCCCACGCCGTGGCCACGACCCGTCGCCGCGGGCCGCGCCGTCCCGACTCCGCTCTCCCGGGCCATGTCTTCGAACTGCGAGCGGTGATCGAAGGCGAAGACGTGCATGCTCGGCCACGCCTTGGACCGGTTGGTGGCCCAGTGGATCTGCTCCAGGCGCGCATCATGGCGCACCGCCGGGGTCGCCGGCCCGTTTTCCAGGAACTCGCGCAACTCGACCGCGCTGGGATACGCGGGCGTGCAGCCGTGACGCGACACCGCCAGCGCGCCGCAGGCATTGGCGATGCGCAGGGTTTCGGCCCAGTCCTCACCCGAAAGCCAGCCCTTCAGCAGTCCGGCCATGAAGCCGTCGCCGGCGCCCAGCACGTTGAACACCTCGACCCTGAACGACTTTCCGCTGACGCCCTCATCGAGACTCGCGGGGATCGGCCCCTCGAAGGCGGTGGCGCCCGCGGCGCCGCGTTTGCACACCAGTGCCGCCTCTGACATCTCGCGCACGTTGGCCAGCGCTTCGACGGTGTCGGAGGCGCCGCCGGCGATGTGGAACTCCTCTTCCGTGCCCACGATGACGTCGAACCGCGCCAGGGTGCTCTGCAGCTTGGCGGTCACCGCCGCCGACTCGATGAAGCGGTTCTCGCCGTCCCCGTGCCCGGAGAGGCCCCACAGGTTCGGCCGGTAGTCGAGATCGACGATGGTCATGGCGCCCGACTCGCGCGCCAGGTCCAGCGCGCGGAGGGTCGCCGCCTCGGTGCGGGGATGCGACAAGTGGGTGCCGGAGGCCAGGACGCAACGGGCCTCGGCAATGAAGTCCGGGTCGATGTCGTCCGGCGACAGCGCCATGTCGGCGCAGTTCTCGCGGTAGAAGATCAGCGGGAAACTCTCCTGGTCGCGGATGCCGAGCAGCACCAGGGCGGTCAGCCGCTCCGGATCGGTGGTGACGCCCCGGACGTCGACCCCCTCGGCCCGCAACTGCTCGCGGATGAAGCGGCCCATGTGCTCGTCGCCCACGCGTGTGATGACCGCGGTCTTCAGGCCGAGCCGCGCGGCGCCGGCGGCGGCGTTGGTGGGCGAGCCGCCGATGTACTTGCGGAAGGTCCGCATGTCTTCCAGCCGGCCGCCCACCTGTCCGCCGTAGAGATCCACCGACGACCGGCCGATGGAGATGACGTCCAGAGGCCGTTTCATAACGTCACCGGCTGGCCGCCCGTGAAGATCTGCCCGACGGCCCCGCCGGGGTGACCGTATCGACGTGCTTCTCGATGTGTCCTGCAGCGCGCAGAGATGGCCTCAACTCTTTCAGCAGCCCGCATTCCCTCGACGATCCATTATAACCCCTATCAAAAACAACAGAAAAGGGTGCCTCACCGGTTCGGCTGACCGGCCAGCGACGAAGCGCCGGAAAACCGGATCGGACTGACGGCAACCATCCGCTGGTAGCCAGGGTTTCCCCAAGGCAACTCTTTGACTATAATAGCCAGACTAGTTTAACCAGACAGGTCACAACCATGGAAATTGCCACGGTATCGAGGCTCAAGGCATCGTTGAGCGCCTACTTGCGCCAAGTAAAGGCCGGCGAAGAAGTGGTGATCACCGAGCGTGGTCGGCCAATCGCGCGCTTGTTGCCCATCGCCGGTCCGTCGTCGTTCACCGAGCACTTGGACGAGATGGAGAGAAAGGGACTGCTGAGACGTCCCACCGCCGCGCTGCCGGCGGATTTCCGGGATTGGCCGCGCCCTGTCGATCCCGGCGGGACGGTGCGGGCAGCGGTTTCTCGCGAACGGGACGAGGGCTGGTGAAGTTCTGGGATTCATCGGCCATTGTGCCGCTCTGCATTCAGGAGACCGCCACTGAGACCGTACAGGATATTCTACACGAGGACCCGTCCCTGGTCCTGTGGTGGGGCACTCGTACCGAGTGTACTTCGGCGTTCATGCGACGGGTACGAGAGGGGCACCTGACGCCGAACGATGCGCGTGTCGCCCGGCATGCGTTGGACGCGGTCGTGCAAGCCGGGATCGAGATCCAGCCCAGTGAGTCCGTACGCGCGACGGCGGAACGCCTGTTGGGAGTCCATTCCGTGAGGGCCGCGGATGCGTTACAGTTGGCGGCGGCCGTCCAATGGTGTCAGGGGCTGACCGCGGGAAACGGACTCGTCGTGTTTGACCGCCGGTTGCGTGAGGTGGGTTATGCGGAAGGCTTCACCGTTTTCCCGGACACTCTCTGATGGCGCGGCGGTCATCCGCGCCGTCCGTGGGTGTCCGTCGTCCAGGCCGGCCTTTGGGGAGCTCGGTCCATGATCAAAGCTGCATTCCTGACAGGTGTGGCCCTTGTCTGCGTGTCCCTGCTGGCGGGCCTCGCCGGCGCTCGGTCGATGGAGGAAACGCGCGCGGTGTACTCCGAAGGCCGGTTCGTGGAGGCGGCTGAGCTCGGAGAGGCGCTCAAGACCTCCGAGAGCTACGGGTTGGCGGCGCAGGCGCTGGCGATGCAGGGCCACTTTTTCGCCAAGGGCGAAGAGAAGAAGGCTCTGTTCCAACGCGCCGTGGAGTTGGCGGAGGAGGCGGTGCGGCTCGACTCGGCCAATCCCGAGGCTCACATCCAACTGGCCCATACCACGGGCCGATACGGCCAGTCGTTGGGCTTCCTGCAGGCCGTGACCGGGGGTTACGCCACCAAGGTGCGGGAGTCCATCGAAGAGGCGCTGCGGCTGGACCCCGACAAGCCGGCGGCTCATCTGAGCATGGCTACATGGCACGCGGAAATCGTCAATGCCGCGGGAGGCATGGCGGGATTCCTTTACGGGGCGACGGCGAAGAAGGCCCGCCGGCACTACGAACGCACCCTCGAGCTCATGCCCGACGCCAAAGTGGTTTGCGTCGAGTATGCCTTCGGTCTGTTGCTGCTGGACGAGGAACAGAACCGGGAGGAAGCGCGGGGCCTGCTCGAACGCGCCCTCAAGAAACCCTCAAAGGACGCCGTCGACCGTCTCTATCACGAGCAGGCGGCGGCCCGGCTGGCCGCCCTCGGCGGCGGGTAGCAGCCGGCCCCCCCTTTCCTTGTCACGCCCCGCGCGGGGCTTCAGGCGGTCCCCCGCCCCTCAGGCCGCGTCGGGCAGCGACCCCAGCGCATCGCGCACGCCCTCTCCATAGGCCGGGTCGGCCTTGTCGAAGTGTGCGAGCTGCCTGTCGATGATCCGCTGGGGAACACCCCGCATGGCCCCGGCGATGTTGCCGAACAGGCGTCCCTTCTGGTTGTCGTCGAACAGGCGGAAGAGGTCCCCGGCCTGGGTGTAGTCGTCGTTGCCCTCCCGGTGGTCGTAGCGGGAGGCGTCGCCGGAGATCCTGAGCGGCGGCTCCGCCTGGCTCTTGTCCTGTACCGGACCGCCGAAGCTGTTGGGCTCGTAGTAGGCGTCGGTATTGCCATGCCGGGGCTCGAAGAA
>JAPOQB010000343.1 GCA_026710965.1 Deltaproteobacteria bacterium
AAGGTGGCCGAAGCCAGGGTGCCGTCGCGCCGCAAGGATACGCTGCTTCCCATCATCTTGAGTTGTTTCCTGGTGGCGTTGGCCCTTCTGCTTGTGTGGCAGCGCCTGCGGGTCGTGCAACTGGGTTACGTACTCTCCACCACCTCCAAGCTGGAGCGGCGGCTGGAGCAGACGAATCGCGAATTGAAACTGGAGCTGGCAAGCCTGACCGCGCCGGAGCGCCTCGAAACCATGGCGCGGCGACGGTTGGGACTGAGGGATCCCGAAGGCGGACAGGTGGTGGTGCTTCCGTGACCGGGAAAGAGGCACAAGACCCTTCCAGGAAACTGCGGTACCGGCTGCGGCTGACCGGCGGTCTGCTGTTGGCGCTGCTCTTGGCGGTGGCGTTGCGGGCCATCCATCTGCAGGCGTTCGACGGCGAGCGGCTGGCGCGACTGGGGGAGAGGCAGCACCTCCAGGAGAGGATCTTCGTGCCCAAGCGCGGCACCATTCTGAGCCGCAACGGAGACTCGTTGGCCATCAGCGTCGAGTCCCAGTCCGTGTACGTCAGGCCCCGGCGGCTCAAGTCGTCCAAGAAAGCCGTGCCGGCGCTCGCGCGTGCGCTGGACATGAAGCCCCGGGAGGTCCGCCGCAGGGTCACCTCCGACCAGCCGTTCGTGTGGCTCAAACGCCAGGTCACGCCACGCGAGGTCCAACGGGTCAAGGCCCTGAAAATCGAAGGGATCGGGTTGTACGACGAGCCGAAACGCTATTACCCCCAGGGTCATCTCGCCGGACAGACGCTGGGTCTGGTGGGAAGGGATGCGCGAGGACTGGAAGGAGTCGAGCGGAGCTACGACCGGTACATCCGAGGCAGGGCCCGCTCCTCGGTCGTGGAGCGGGACGCCTTGGGCCGCCGTGTCTTGGTCACGGGTCTGGACGACCTCAACATCGCCCCCGGGGCGGACGTGCATCTGACCCTCGATACGACGCTGCAGCATCTCGCCGAAAAGCATCTGGAGGCGACGGTCAAACGGTTTCGCGCCAAGGGCGGCACGGTGGTGATGGCGGATCCGTTCACCGGCGGGATACTGGCCTTGGCCAGCTACCCGTTTTTCAATCCCAACCGGTTCCGCCGCCAGGATCGGGACCGCTGGCGCATTCGCGCCATTACCGACATCTACGAGCCCGGCTCCGTTTTCAAGGCGGTGCTGGCCGCGGCCGCGCTGGAAGACGGCGTGGTGGGACGGGAGGACCTGATCTTCTGCGAGTTCGGCCGCTATCGATACGGCGGCCGCACCATTCACGACTTCAAGGAATACGGCTGGCTGTCCTTCGCCAAGGCGCTTCAGCTTTCCAGCAACATCGGCGTGACCAAGGTGGCCGACAAGCTCGGGAAGGAGCGGTATCACCGTTACATGCGGCGGTTCGGCTTCGGCGACAAGACCGGCATCGATCTTCCCGGGGAGGTGGCGGGCACGGTGCGGCCGCCCAAGCGGTGGCGTGCCATCGACCTTGCCACCGCCTCCTTCGGACAGGGCGTCGCGGTGACGCCGCTGCAGATGGTCATGGCCTTCTCCGCCGTCGCCAACGGCGGTCTGCTCATGCGGCCGCATCTGGTGGACCGCGTGGTGGACGAAGACGGCAAGGTCCTGCTGCGGCACCGGCCGGAGATGGTGCGGCGAGTGGTCAGCAGGGCCACGGCCCGGGCCGTGGCCGGCATCCTGAAGGGTGTGGTGGCGGAGGGCGGCACCGGCACGCGTGCCGCCGTGACGGGGTTCGAGACGGCCGGCAAGACCGGCACCTCCCAGAAGCCGGAAAACGGCGGCTACTCCAAGACCAAGCGGATCGCTTCATTCGTTGGCTTCGTGCCGGCCGACGAGCCTCGTTTCGTGCTCCTGACCCTGGTGGACGAGCCCACGGTCAACGTCTACGGCGGCGTGGTCGCGGCGCCCTTGTTCCGCCGGATTGCGGCGCCCGCGCTGCACGCCCTGGGAGTGACTCCGAACCCGCGGCTCCTGCCGGGGGTTCCGTCGGGACGGGACAGCGGCGTCATACGGGTGTCCCGGAGAGACGCGCGGCATCGCAAGTCCACCGGCAATGGCGGGCGGCCGGACCTTGTCGGGCTGAGCATGCGGGAGGCCGTGGACAGGGCCAAGCGGCTCAAGGCCTCCGTGGTCCTCCGGGGTCACGGCTACGTGGTGGACCAGCGGGTGGACAGCGCCAGCGGCCGCCTGGTGCTGACGTTGAAGGATTGAGGCCGATGCTGCTGCGGGAGCTGTTGCATATGTCCGACATCCGGGACCCGGGGGGACTCGAGGACCTCACCGTCCAGGGTCTCGCCTGCGATTCCCGCCGGGTCCGGGACGGGTATGTGTTCTTCGCTCTCGCGGGACAGCTCGCGGACGGTCACGACTACATCGACGAGGCGGTGAAACGGGGGGCGGCGGCCGTGGTGGTGGAACGCTCCGTTCCGGTGCCGCCGGAAGCCGCCTGCGTCCGCGTGCCGGATGCACGGGTGGCCATGGCTCACGCGGCCGCGGTGTTCTTTGGGCGTCCGAGCCGGAGCCTCGTGCTGGTGGGTGTGACCGGCACCAACGGCAAGACCACGGTTACCTATCTGCTCGACGCCATCTTCTCGACCACCGGCGAGCCGTGCGGCGTCATCGGCACCATCAGTCAGCGCTACGGCGGGTGGCAGCGGCCCTCGCCTCTGACCACGCCCGAGTCCATCGACATCGAGGAGCTTCTTTCCGACATGGTGCGCGCGGACGTGAGGTTCGTCGCCATGGAGGTCTCCTCGCACGCCCTGGACCTGCACCGGGTGGAGGGACTCGATTTCGACGGCGCGGTGTTCACCAACCTTTCGCGGGATCACCTGGACTATCACGGCGACATGGAGAGGTATTTTCTCAGCAAGGCGCGGCTGTTCACGGAATGCCTGCCCGCCAGCGCAAAGGAGAGACCGTTCGCCGTCATCAACGCGGAGGACCCACGGGGCCTCGATCTCGTCCGCCTGGCCGAGGACGCCGGACTGGTGACCCTCACTTGCGGCAAGTCGCCGCAATGGGACATCCATCCGGTCCATTTCGAGAGCGATATCGAAGGGTTGAGAGGAACCCTGGCGTGCGGGCCCGAACGCATCGAGTTCGTATCGCCGCTCATGGGCGAGCTCAACCTCGAGAACATCCTCGCGGCCGCGGGGACGGCTTGGGCCCTGGGGCTTGGCCCGGACGCCATTGCGGCCGGCCTGTCGCGGCTCGAACGGGTGCCGGGACGGTTGGAGCGCATTCCCAACCGGCTGGGCGTCACTCTGGTGGTGGACTACGCGCACACGCCGGATGCCCTGGACAAGGTCATCCGCGCCCTGCGCGGGTTGACCCGGGCGAAGTTGATCACGGTGTTCGGTTGCGGCGGCGACCGGGATTCCGGGAAACGCCCGGTCATGGGGGAGATCGCGGCGTCGGAGAGCGATTGCGTCGTGCTGACATCCGACAACCCGCGCGGCGAGGATCCGCTGGCAATCATCCGCGACATCGAGGAGGGGGTCCGAGGCCGGGGCATGCGACGGCTTCAGGGAAGCGGTCCCGCCGGATCGGAGGCCGGATACCGGGTGGAGCCCGACCGCCGTTCCGCCATTCGCCTCGGACTGTCCATGGCGGCTCCGGGTGACGTCCTGCTGGTGGCGGGCAAGGGCCACGAGGACTACCAGATCGTGGGCGGCCGGCGGCTTCGGTTCGATGACCGGCAGGTGTTGCGGGAGGAGGTGCACGGCGTCGGCGGCTGATGAGGCCCGCACGTGCAACGCGTTCATGGACTGGACCATCGAAGAGTTGGCGCGCGCCGCCAAGGGAACCATTGTGCAGCGGGGTGCGGCGAGCCGGTTGGGTCGCATCAGCACGGATTCCCGGCTGGTGGAAAAGGACGGCGTGTTCGTGGCGCTCCGCGGCGAGTTGCGGGACGGGCATGTGTTCGTACCCGAGGCGGCGCGCCGTGGGGGTGCTTGCGTGCTAGTGCAGCGGAGCATCGCCGGCCCGAAGCGGGTGTCGGTGATTCGCGTCCGCGACACTCTCAGGGCCCTGGGCGACATTGCCCACTTCCATCGCCAGAAGCTGGCGCCGCGGGTCCTGGCGATCACCGGTTCGAACGGCAAGACCACCACCAAGGAGATGCTTTTCTCCATTCTGCAACGCACGCGCATGGAAGACCGTCCGTTACGGGGAAAGGTGCTCAAGACAGAGGGCAACTACAACAACCTGGTGGGTCTACCGTTGACGCTGTTGCGGCTCCGGGGCAAGGAGCGCGCGGCGGTGGTGGAACTGGGCACCAACCGGCCGGGAGAGATCCGGCGGCTCACGGCCATCGCGAATCCGGACCTGGCCCTCATTACCTCGGTGGCCCCGGCGCACTTATCGGGGCTGAAGACGCTCGCGGGCGTGGCCCGGGAGAAGGGCGCGATCTTCCGCGGACTGGATCCGAGAGGCACCGCGGTGGTCAACCTGGACGACGGCCGGGTCGTGCGTCAAAGCCGCGGGTTCCAGGGCCGGGTGGTGACCTACGGCACCGGCGGTTTCGTTCGCGGCGAGGACCCGGAGATGCTGTCCGGCGGCCGGCTACGGTTCAACCTCCGGGTGGGCCGGCTGCGGGAGCCGGTACGGTTGCGTCTGTGCGGCATGCACAACGTGCGGAACGCGGTGGGGGCCGCGGCCATGGCGCACGCGTTCGGAGCCGACGTGGCGGCCATTCGCAAGGGTCTCGAAGCGATGCGGCCGGTGCCCATGCGCATGGAGGTGGAGCGCTGGGACGGCATCGGCATCATCAACGACGCCTACAACGCCAACCCGGCTTCCATGGAAGCCGCGCTGGCAACCCTGAAGGCGATTCCGGGACGTGGACGGAGGGTCGCGGTGCTGGGCGACATGCGGGAAATGGGCCCCGGCGAGGCCACCTGCCACCGCGAGGTCGGAGAGACCGCGGCCGGGAGCGGCCTGGACGCCCTCTATCTGCTCGGTCACTTCGCCCGCGACGTCCGGCAGGGGGCGCTGGCGGCCGGCATGGACCGGACCGCCGTGCGGGTGACCAGGAGCCACCGCAAGCTGGCATCCGAGTTGCGGGCCGTGCTTCGGAAGGGCGACTGGGTCCTCTTCAAGGGTTCGCGTGGCGCGGCCATGGAAAAGGTCCTCGCGGCCATGAAGAACGAGGGGGCGTAACGTCGTGCTGTATCTACTGCTGTTTCCGCTGCATTCGACGTTCCCGGTCTTCAACGTGTTTCGCTACATCACGTTCCGCGCGGCCATGGCGGCGCTGGTGGCGCTGCTGCTCTCGTTCATCATCGGCCCGTACCTCATCCGCGCGCTCAAGCAGTGGCAGATCGGGCAGCCCATCCGAGGGGACGGTCCGGATCGTCATGCCGCCAAGGCGGGCACCCCCACCATGGGAGGGACCCTGATCGTGTTGTCGCTGGTGTTGTCCACGGTGCTGGTGGGGGACGTCAC
>JAPOQB010000236.1 GCA_026710965.1 Deltaproteobacteria bacterium
GTGACGCCGAAGTCGGTGGCGGTGCTCTCGACCTTCACCAGCTTGAGCCCCGGGTCCGCCAGTTTCAGGTCTTCCCATTTTTCCACCAGGGTCTTCGCCAGGCTGTAGGCCTTGTCATCCGAAACATCCTTGCTCATGACCAGCACGCGCGGCACGGACAGGGTTTGGAAATCCGCATCCACGCCGGGGTAAAGCCCCTTGGGCAGCACGAGCGGAACGATGCCCGGGTTGATCTTCCGAAGCTCCTGCTTCTTCTCATCGGATATCCGCAGGAGATTGATGGGACGGTTGAGCGAGGCGTTCAGGATGAGCGAGTCCGGAACCGGCCCCATCCACAGCATCGCATCGACGTGGCCGTCCTTGAACAGGTTGACCGCGTCGGGTTTGGACACCGTTTCGGCCTTGGAGAGGCTCTTGAGCGTCATTCCGTGAACCTTCAGCACCAGCAGATTGATGGCATGGGCGGCAAATCTCTTCGGCTTGACATAGACGCGCTTGCCGGCGAGCTCTTCAAGCTTGGTGAGCCCCGACCGCTTGTAGGCCAGGAACTGGAAGGCTTGCGGGTCGAGCGATGCCAGGGCACGGACATCCGGATGCGGTCCCGGAAAGGGCGGCCTGCCCTTTATGCCGTCCACGGCGGCGCTGGAGAGCGTCATGCCGACATGAGCCTTGGCCGTGCCGGTGGCCACCACCGATCCGACGCCACCGCCCGGCGCCAGGCTGACATTGAGTCCGGGAATGTTTTTCTTCCACACCTCCGCGAGCGCCACCGAAAGCGGATAGAACGAACTGCCCGGGCCGGAGGTGGCCAGGAAGAAATCAACCTTCTTGGCGCTCTGCGCGGCCGCGGACGGGATGCCGGAGAACACGACACAAATCGAGATCAGCACGGTCGCGGCGAAGAGCGCCGCCGATTTCCGTTTGGTCATGACACTTCCTCCTTGATTTGGACGGTCAGCGGATACGGACCGTGTTGTTGAATGCATTCCAAAGGGCCTGGATATTGTCCTCCTTTCTCATTTCGTGACACCTGGATCAACGTCATACTCGCGGTCCGGGCGCGCCGCACGCACGTCGTCGTCCCGGACGCGCTTGTACTGGCTCGCCAACACGACTGCGATCAGCGCAAGGCCGATGATATCGGACCAGATTCCCGGGAAAATGCTCAGAAGGGCGCCACCCAACGCCACCAGGCGTTCATACCAGCGCATATGCGTCAGCCAGTACGCCGACGCCGCGACCGACACCACGTAGACCCCGATCACGGCGGACGGTATGGCGATGGCGATGTCCTGCCAGGAGCCGATCAACAGCAATTCCGGCGAGTATGCAAACATGAACGGGACCACGAAGCCCGATGCGCACAGCTTGACCGCGGCATAGCCCGTCTTGTTCAGGTCGGCCCGGGCGAGCCCCGCGGCCGCGTATGCGGTCACCGCCACGGGAGGGGTGACCTGGGCCAGCACGCCGAAATAGAAGCCGAAGAAGTGCGCCTGCGGCACCGCGAGACCGACTTTGAGCAACCCCGGTATGATCAGCGCCACCAGCAGCAGATAGACCGCCGACGTGTTCATGGTCATTCCGAGGACCATGGCGCCCAGGAACGCAAGCAGCAGGGACGCCAACAGATTGCCGACGCTGAGGTCCACCATCAGGGAAGAGAGCTTGATCCCCAGCCCCGTCAAACCGACGATTCCGACGATGATTCCCACCGCCGCCGTCGCCATTGCCACCCCGAGAATGTCGCGGCTCGATGCCACCAGGGCGTCCACCAGCGCCCGCCAGTTCATGCGGGTGGCGCTGTGCAAATAGGCGAGAAGAAACAAGGCGATGATCGAGACCGTTATCGAGTACATCAGCGAGCGGTTCTCGACGATCAGCCATATCAGGATTCCGATGGGCACCAGCAAATGAAGATATTTCGGAACCTGCGATTTCCAGTCCGGCAGTTCGTCGCTCGCGAGGCCCTTGAGCCGCAGCTTCTTGGCCTCCAGGTCGACGGTGACGAAGATGCCCAGGAAGAAGAGGATCGCCGGAAATATCGCGTACTGCATGATGGTGACGTAGGGAATCCTGGCAAACTCGGCCATCAGGAAGGCAGCCGCTCCCATGATCGGCGGCATGATCTGGCCGCCCGTCGAGGCCGAGGCCTCGACCCCGGCGGAAAAATGATCCGAGTAGCCGGACCGCTTCATCAGCGGGATGGTGAAATTGCCCGTGGTCAGCGCATTCGCCGTGGCGCTGCCATTGATGGTGCCGAAGAGCGCGCTGGAAATGATCGCAACTTTCGCCGGCCCGCCCCGTGTGCGCCCCGCGACGCCCATGGCGAAGTCCGTTAGGAACCCGCCGAAACCCGTGGCGTTCATGATGCGTCCGAAGATGATGAACAGCGGCAGGAACGTGGCCGAGATGCCCAGCGCCAGGCCGAACATGCCGGCCAGCGAAAGGTATTGATTGTCGATAAAGACTTCGTAGCCGAGCGCCGCATAGCCGATGCCGTCGGACGGGAAATACGGGCCGACGATGTAGTAGACGATGAACACGGAAACGACGATGGCCAGAGGCATCCCGAGCGTTCTTCGCACGCCTTCGAGAACAACCGATATCAGGCAAATGCCGAGAGCCGTCTCGGTCAAGGTGGCCGGTGTCAACATGGAGATGCGTTCCTGGGTCAGATACTCGCTATTCCAATAGAGATAGCCCATCGACATGATCGCGAGCACCAGGAAAATGTAATTGGAGACGCCCGGCGTGTCCTTGGCCCCCTTTTTCGCGGGATAAATCAGGAAAACCAGCACCAGGGCGACCCCCAAATGAATGCTGCGTTGCAGCATCGCATTCAGAGTGCCGAACACACCCGTGTAGAGGTGGAAAAGGGCGAGGAATAACGACAAGCCGGCGATCAAGAGCCCGATGAAGGTCGGATCGCCGGAGGTTTCAGATCCGTCTTGGGTTTCCTTCACGCCTGTGACTCTCCCGGCCCGTCGTGCATGAGCCATGCCGGCGGACTCTATCACGGGCATTGGACTGGCGCCAGAAGTATGGCGACCCGGCGAGGCAGCCGGGCAAGACCTTCAAGGGCTTGACAGACGCCATGCTCATGGAGCAGACGGTGTGGTTGCAGCGGGTTGGAAGGAGGTTGGAGATGAGCGAACTGGCGACCATGAGGACCGATGTGGTGGGAAGCCTGTTGCGGCCTGAGCGGCTCAAGCAGGCACGGCGCCGTTTCGAGGCCGGCGACGTGGATGCCGCCGGACTACGGCAGGTGGAGGACGAGGAGATCCGCGCGGCGGTGGCGTTGCAGGAGAGTCTGGGCCTGGGGGTGGTGACCGACGGCGAGTTCCGCAGGCTGAATTTTCAGGACAGCTTCGGCGCCTGCGTGGAAGGGTTTCGCTCGGGGGCGGCCCGCATGGAGATCCTGGAACGCCAGTCCCATGGCGGAACGGCGCTGCGCCGCTGGGACGTTCAGCGCGACGTGAACCCCCAGGTGCCCGTCTGGCACCGGCTGCCGGCGGTGGAGCGCCTGCGCCTGGCGCGGAACCTGCCGCTGGAAGAATACCGCTACCTCGGCACCGTGACCCGCACCCCCGCCAAGGTGGCGCTGGTGGGTCCCGACCGCATCAGCCAGCGCTTCGACCACCAGAACTCGCGCGCGGTGTATCCCACCGTGGATGACTTCCTCGACGACGTCGTGGCCATCGAGAAGGCCATGGTGGCGGGCTTGGTGGAGGCCGGCTGCCGCTACATCCAGATCGACGCGCCGGGCTACACGGCCTACGTCGACGAGCCGTCGCTGGAGGCCATGCGGCAGCGGGGGGAAGACCCGGACGCCAGCCTGGAGCGGTCTATCGCCGCCGACAACCGGATTCTCGAAGCCTTCGGCGACGCCGTCTCCGGGATCCATCTCTGCCGCGGCAACCAGCGAAGCATGTGGCACCGGGAGGGCTCCTACGACGCGGTGGCGGAACAGTTGTTCGCCGGGCTGAAGCACCGCCGGCTGCTACTGGAGTACGACACCGAACGGGCCGGCGGATTCGAACCGTTGCGGTTCGTCCGCAGGGGCACGGTAGTGGTGCTGGGGCTGGTGAGCACCAAGGTGCCGGAGCTGGAGAGCGTGGACGATCTGAGCCGGCGCATCGA
>JAPOQB010000177.1 GCA_026710965.1 Deltaproteobacteria bacterium
GAGTTCGGCGTGTGGCTCAAGGAGCAACGCGCGCGGGTCTCGGCCAAGTCCCGCCTGGGCGAGGCGCTGGCCTACATCGCCCGGCACTGGGACGGCCTGCGGGTGTTCCTCCACGACGGCCGGGTCGAGATGGACTCCAACGCCGTGGAGAACCGCATCAGGCCCCAGGCGCTTACGAGAAAGAACGCCCTGTTCGCGGGCCACGACGAAGGCGCCGTGGCCTGGGCGCGCATCGCTTCGCTGTGCGAAACCGCGAAGTTGAACGGGGTCGAGCCCTACGCCTATCTCAAGGCGACCCTCGAGGCCATCGCTTCGGGCCACCCCGCCTCACGCATCGACGAACTCCTGCCCCGGGCTTTCACCCCCGCTTCCCGCTGATCCCTGGGCGCCGGCAACTGCCCCTCGCCTTCACCTCCTCACCTCTTCATCGCCGCCCCGCCTTCTTGTCAAGGCGGGGTTCCGGGACCGCTTACCAAAGGAACGCCATAACCAGAATATTTATTGAAACAACATCTCAAAAGCCAATCTCGATACGCACATTTTACACAAAAAAGTGTATTTGGAGGTGTTGATCGTGGCGGGGGGAGCCGTCATCGTGCTCGGTGTCGGAGCTATGGGTTCGGAGGAGCGCATGTTCGGAGGAGCGCGAAGAGTCGAGGCATGGGCGACACAGCCACGCGCCGGGTCGCGCGACGGCGTGCACGGTGTGGGTGATTCGGCAATGCGGTTGACTTCGCTGGCGAACCTCGCCGAGTATAACTTCGGCCCAGCGGACTCCCTTGGGTCCGTTCGACTACCGGCTTGGCTGGCGGCTGACGTCGTCGTCGCCGGGCTTCGGGGTCACTCTCGACGCGACGCGGCGGGAGACGGCCAACCGCAAAAAACTGCCCGAGCACGGAGTGATGCTGCGCGTGAGCATCCGGTGGTAGGGGCCGGGGATGCGGAAGCCGCAACCCGGCCGCCGCAGGCCGCGGTGGAGCGCCGGTCATGACGCGCCCGGCGGGCGGGTGGATCATTCCGGTTCTCCCCGGAGGCGGGACCGGCAGAGAGGTTGCCAATGACAGTGAGCGGGTCGTTACCCCGTGCAAGGGCGGGTGACTGGATTCGGCGGGAAGTCGGTTGCACCGTCAAGCTGCTTTATGCTTGTTCACGTGGTGACCGGGCTACATACCGAGGAACACCGGCGACGTCCGCCATCCCGAGAAGTAGCACGTAAGGAGAGTGCACCACGATGAGCATGACCAGACGGGACTTTGTTCGATCCGTGGGCGCGGTCGCCGGTGTGGACGCCGTCTATCGAACCATGCAGGCGCTGGGTCTCGCGGAAGCGGGCTTGGCTCATGCAAGCTCTCCCGATCTGCCCCGGGACTCGGGCAAAGGAACGAGCGTGGTCATTCTCGGGGCCGGCATCTCCGGCATGACGGCCGCCTATGAGCTGTCCAAGGCCGGCTATCACTGCACGATTCTGGAGGCTACGGGCCGGGCCGGCGGCCGCAATCGGACGGTGCGCGGCGGTGACACGATAGAAGAATTCGGCGGCCGGCAACGGGTGGACTTCGACCGCGGAGACCACCTTTACGCGAATCTAGGGCCGGCAAGGATCCCGTATCATCACCGGGCGATCCTGGGATACTGCAAGGAATTCGGCGTCGCGCTCGAGGTCTTCACCAACGACAACCGCGCGGCCCTGTTCCACAACCGGGAACGCTTCGGCGGCAAGCCAGTGGCGGCCCGCCGAGTCATCACCGATACTCGCGGCTATGTCGCCGAGCTGCTGGCCAAAGCGGTCGACCAGGGCGCCCTGGACAGCGAGCTGACGGGCGAGGACAAGGAGCGGATCCTTGAGATGCTCGTCAGGTACGGCGGCCTGAACCCGGATCGGCTGTACAAGGGTTCGAACCGCGCCGGCTATCGCGGCGAGCAGGTCCACGAGGGCCTCAAGGCCGGAGACATGAACGCCCCGCTGGACTTGAGGGAGATCCTCAAGGCGGACTTCTGGCAGTACAAACTCCACTTCAGCCAATTCGTCAACCAGAACCCAACACTGTTTCAGCCCGTCGGCGGCATGGACGCCATCGCGAAGGCTTTTGAGAAGCGCGTCGGCCCGCTCATACGATACCGCAGCATCGTGAAGGAGATCCGGAAGACCACCGACGGTGTTCGCATCGTGACGGAGAAAGAGGCAATCGACGCGGACTTTGCCATCTGCACCATACCCGCCCCCGTTCTGAGGGACATCCCCAACGATTTCTCCCCGGAGACCCGGGCGGCTATCGGATCGATAGAGTTCGTGCCCGCCGTGAAGATCGCCTTCCAGGCCCGCCGGCGATTTTGGGAGGAAGACCACGGCATCTACGGCGGGATCTCGTGGACCGATCAGGACATCACCCAGATCTGGTATCCGCCCTATGGCTATCACCGCGCCAAGGGGATCATCGTCGGCGCCTATATCTGGGACGACAAGCCTGGACTGCGCTTCGGGGACATGGCCCCGCGGGAGCGGCTTCGGGCCGCTGCCGCAGAGGGTGAGCACATTCACCCGGGATTCGGAGCGGAGCTCGAAACCGGCGTTAGCCGGTCTTGGCTCAAGACGCCCTTCCAGAAGGGAGGCTGGCCGAAGAGCCGCCACAAGTCGCCCGAAGCGCTTCAAAGGCCGGACGGTGCCATCTACTTCGCCGGCGATCAGGTGACCGGCCTGCCCGGATGGCAGGAGGGCGCCGCGCTGGCAGCCCATGCGGTGGTCAACGCCATCCACGAGCGCACCATGGCGAAGTGACACGGGTGTCTGGCAAGCCGATTGCTTTGTCGAGGCTCATTTCATGGAGAATGAACGGAAGAAGCTGGACAAGTACGAGAAGCTGCTGCTTGGGCGTATCCGCCGGGCCGCGAAAGGACCGCGGCACGAGACCCCGATCCTCGTGGATCGGGAAGGGTTCGAGATTCTCTCGAACCTTCAGGAAAAGGGGATGGCCGTGGTCAAGGATTGCCTGGACGACAAGGCAGAAGGCGCCACGTACCCGGTCTGTTTGACGCCGAAGGGGTGGGCGTCGGCGATTTGAAGGGCTCGTGTGCGCCACCGGTGCCAGGTGGGGCAGGAACGGGAAATGTCCCCCTGGATAGCGTTTGCCAGCGAATTCCGGGTGTCACACTTCGGGAGGGTCGAACCATGAAGTACAAGATCGAGAGTATCTCCGCCTTTCTGGCAGTGCTGATGCTCGCCGCCTGTGGCGGAGGCGGCGGCAGTCCGACACCCGCCGGCGGCGAACTTGATCGGTTGCGCTCGGATCCGAGGGTGGTGCGGCTACAAGGCATCGTCGACCGGTCCGACGCGTTGCTCGTCCCCAGC
>JAPOQB010000497.1 GCA_026710965.1 Deltaproteobacteria bacterium
CCGGCCCCCCCGCCCGCCGCCGGCCGCCCCCCGCGCGCCCCCGCCGCTCTCGGCTCGCGAACCAGCGCCGCAACGGCGAAGGCGCCGCCCGATGCACGGGCCGGGGCCCGGTTGCCGATCTCGCCCCTGGCGACCGCGGCGATCCGCCCGGCCGGAAGCGCTTTGATGAGAGCCGTCTCCTCCGCCAGATAGACCACTTGCGGCCTAGCGGCCCGAAGCCGGCTGCAGTCGATGCCGACCTTGCAACCGTGCCGACGGGCCATCCGCACCTATGACGGAGCCCGTGCCGCCGTCGGCAACGACCACGGCGGCCGGAGTGTCCACGAAGGTCCCGCCCGCGAGCACTCCGACCGCGTCGACGATGCCGCGCAGCTCCGGGAGACGCGCCTCTCCCGAGGTCCCGGCCAACACCCCGACACGGCCCCGGCCTGTCAGGTCCCGGAACCGGGCCAACCGTCGCGCGGCGGCGCGCACCAACAGTGACCGGCGGAACCCGATATGTCCCGCGGCAAAGACGATCACCCGCCTGCCGCCCGCGGCGCGGGTCCGGCAGTCCAGGATCATGGTCCCGCCGCCGCCGATGTCGTATCGCGGCCCAGAGGCAGGAGCCAGGTGCCGTCCCAGGCGGCGACGCCGCGGCGCGAGAAAGAGAGGCTCGCATCCTCGATGGCTTCGAGCGCGCTCAACAGGTCGGCCTCAGAGGCAAGATGGGTGTCGAAGCCGCGAACGCCGGGGAGCGGTCGGCGCTGTAGCTCACCGGCTCGAAATAGGCGTAGGAGCCGAGGCGGAGCGACCTCTCATCCGACGGGACGCTTGCGGGCCAGCGGGCACGCCGCTGGCCGCCAAGCTGAGCAACGACACCCCGAACACCAGCGCCCGGATGCCGGCCACAGGTCCGATCCTACGCTTTGAACGGTTCACTATCCCCTCTCGTCAAGTGTATCGGGCACCCGCCACATGGACGAGATTCCCGCCGGATCGAGTTGGCCAGCCTCTCCACACATAGCCGGATTCACGGCGCCGCCGGCTACAGCGAAGGCCGCACGGCGAAGCCTAGCTGCGGCAAATGGCTGCCAAGACAGTTTCGTAGTTCCGTCTGTACACACGAGAACATCCACTAGCGGGCCATGGGGCCATGATATCCCTTGGCGCCCCCAAAGCGGTTGAAGCCTCTGGTCTTGAAGCCTCTGGTCAATACTTCATCCGCCCTCTGCGATATCAAGACAGCGCCCGGATTAGATTGGCTTGGCGCTCATTGTTTACCCCTTCCTTAGGCAGCATCCCGCCAACACTCTGCAAGAAGTCAATTGAATGGGTTGATTCGGCGAACATTTCTTAGTGACTTCTCCTTGGGGAAGTAGCTCGAGAACCTGGCTCCGCCTCATCTCGGCAGCCTGTTCACCCTTTGAATCTAAGGCCCGTCGTTCCTTCCCGTAAGTGACGGTGATCCTGTGGTGGTTCTGCGGATGCGCCGGCGGGAACTCCGGTGGCGAGTTTCACGTGGACGGCGCCGACGATCACGCCGCGGGGGCGCCTCGCCTTCGCTTCCCCGTCCATCGCCTTGTGTAGGCGGATCTTAGCAACCGCAGACGTCGAGATCCTGACGCTCTTTGTCCAGCCGGTCAACCTCGAGTTGAGCTTCCCGGATTTCCCTCACGAGCGCAACGACCTCCCGGAATTCGAGCCAAGTGATTTGCATTGCGTCTCCGGGGCCGGAAATGAAGCAGGTATGGTGACCGGGTCAAGCACAGAAGCTTCGGGAACAGTATACTTGATTAGAACCAAGACTTTGGTAGCGTCAGGCCGTATGGTTACCTGGAAGGGTGATGCGATTTTCGACGTAGGGGTGAATGAACTCGAAAGTCGGCTCGGTGCTCTTGAGATCATAGTGACGGCCGCAGTGTTGGCGTTGGGGGGTGCTGCTGCGCGGCAACGGGTCTACGACCAATCCCGCCGCGGTCCTTGACGCGTCGACCGTCCAACTCAACGCCGACTCTCGGACGAGGCAAACCGCCACAAAGCGTTTTTCAACGATATCGGCATAGTCGGGCATGGTCATGACGGACCTGAGAGGGGGTGCCACGCGGGCAAGCGATGAGCACCGGGCCAGGCATACCGAGCGGACATCTCAGCATCATCGAGGTGGCCGAGATGTTCGTCGACGCGCAATCGGAACGTCGGCGCCTTCGATCTGCAACGGCGTCCGATGGCGTGCAGCCGTGCCTTGGGTGCAAGAGCAAGAACACATTGCACGTGGCAAGCGAGAAGCCGTTGCCATACCGGTGTCGGTCGTGCAAGATGTACTTCTCGGTGCCCGCCAGCATGGAGAATGAACGACGAAAGAAGCTGGACAAGTACGAGAAGCTGCTGCTTCGGCGTATCCGCAGGGCCGTGAAAGGGCCGTTGCACGAGACCCCGATCGTCGTGGATCGGGAAGGGTTCGAGATTCTCTCGAACCTTCAGGAAAAAGGTATGGCCGTGGTCAATGATAGCCCGGACGACACGGCAGAGGGCGCCATATACCGGGTCAGGTTGACGCCGAAGGGGTGGGCGTTTGCGATTTGAAGGGCTCGTGTGCGCCACCGGTGCCAGGTGGGAAGGAACGGGAAATGTCCCCTGGATGACGTTTGCCAGCGAATTCCGGGTGTCACACTGTGGGAGGGTCGAGCCTTGAAGTACAGGATCGAGAGTATCTCCGCCTTTCTGGCGGTGCTGATGCTCGCCGCCTGTGGCGGAGGCGGCGGCAGTCCGACACCCGCCGGCGGCGAACTTGATCGGTTGCGCTCGGATCCGAGGGTGGTGCGGCTACAAGGCATCGTCGACCGGTCCGACGCGTTGCTCGTCCCCAGC
>JAPOQB010000327.1 GCA_026710965.1 Deltaproteobacteria bacterium
CGATGACGTCGGGGTCGATGGCCTTGACGATGTCCACGCCGGCCACCTGGCTGACCCCCGAGCGGGACACGCCGCCGGAGTGGATCTTGACCTTGATGTCCCGCGCCCGGGCCCACTTCACGTAGCGCTCGGCCTCACCGTCGGGCAACAGGCTGTAGTCGTAGAAGATGAACTTGACCAGCCGGATGCCGGCGTCGGCGATGGTGTCGAAGTCCCTCTCCTCCAGGCCCGGCACCAGCAGCAGCGTGCCGCCGTGCACCCGGACCCCGGTGGGGCGCAGGTTGTCCCAGCAGCGTTTGGCGACGATGGCCAGCGACACCGCGCACAAGGGGTCCGGCGGCAGCGGCAGTCCCGGCACGTGCAGCTCCCCCGCGGAAATGATGGAGGTGACCCCGCCGTGCATGTAGTGGGTGATCCAGCCCATGGAGTTCTGGGCCGGCGTGAAGTTGCCGAAGGTGGGATGGGAATGGGAGTCGATGAGGCCGGGTATCACCGTGGTGCCGTTGGCGTCGATGGTCCGGTCCGCGCGGCCGCTCAACCCGTTGCCCACCTCCTGAATCACCCCGTCAGCCACGAGCACCGCGTCGGCGTCCCGGAGGGGGTCCTCCAGCATTCCGGTTACCAGAGTTCCGATGTTCTTGATCAGTGTTGAAGACATGCGTTTAAGGCCCCTCTATTGCAGGAATTGCAGATTCAGGACCGTAACACAGAACCCCGCGAAATTCAGGTGTAGGAGGATGGCGCCCTTCGAGACGGCGCCCTTCGACTTCGCTTCGCGAAGCCTGTCCTGAGCTTGACGAAGGGCTCGGGGCGAACGGGTGGAACAGCGAAATCGACGCGCTCGGTACGAGCGGGACTTGTCCATCCCCCGTTCGCCCTGAGCGTAGCGAAGCGAAGTCGAAGGGCGCCGTCTTGCTCCGCGCCAATGAATCCAACCTTGCGGACCGGGCGATCCGGCCCCGGCTCAGTGGGACAGGATCTGGCTGAGGAACAGCTTGGTACGGTCGTTCTGCGGGTTGTTGAAGAACGGCTCGGGGGCGTTCTTCTCGATGATCTCGCCCTCGTCCATGAAGATGACGCGGTCGGCGGCGCGGCGGGCGAATCCCATCTCGTGGGTCACCACCAGCATGGTCATGCCGGTCTCGGCGAGCTCGAGCATGGTGTCCAGCACTTCCTTGATCATCTCGGGGTCGAGGGCGGAGGTGGGCTCGTCGAACAGCATGATCTTGGGCTGCATGCACAGGGAGCGGGCGATGGCCACGCGCTGCTGCTGGCCGCCGGAGAGCTGGCCCGGGTACTTGTCGGCCTGCTCGGGAATCTGCACGCGTTCCAGGTAGCGCTGGGCGATCTCTTCCGCCTCGCCCTTGGGCAGCTTGCGCACCCACATGGGGCCGAGGGTGCAGTTCTCCAGCACCGTCAGGTGGGGAAACAGGTTGAAGTGCTGGAACACCATACCCACCTCGGAGCGGATCTGCTCGATGTTCTTGACGTCGCGGGTCAACTCGATGCCGTCCACCTCGATGGTCCCCTGCTGATGCACCTCCAGCCGGTTGATGCACCGGATCAACGTGGACTTGCCGGAGCCCGACGGCCCGCAGATGACGATCCGTTCGCCGGCGGTCACCCGCAGGTCGATGTTCTTCAGCACGTGAAAGGCGCCGAACCACTTGTGCATTGCCCGGACCTCCACCATCACCCTGGAGGTGTCGGCGGCGGATCGGATGCGTTCCGTGTCTTCGATGGTAGCCATGAGAAAATTGCTAACGGTTTCCGACGTTCAGCCGTCCTTCGAGCCAGAGAGAGTATCGCGACATGGCGAAGCAGCTCAGGAAGAAGAAGAGCGCGATGAAGAGATACGTCTCGTTGGACAGTCCGTTCCACTTGGCGTCGGCGAGAATCGCCCGGGCCACCCCCAGCGGATCCAACAGGCCGATAATTACTACCAGCGTACTGTCCTTGTAAAGCCCGATGAAGACGTTGACCATGCCGGGGATGGCGATCTTGAGGGCCTGGGGCAGCGTGATCAGCCATGTGGTCTTCCAGTAGGACAGCCCGAGGGAGTCCGCGGCCTCGTACTGGCCGCGAGAAAGGGCTTGCAATCCGCCGCGCACGGCTTCGGCGAGGTATGCGGCGGCGAACAGCGTGACCATGATGAGCACCCGGATGAGAAGATCGAAGCTCGTCCCCGGGGGCAGGAAGTAGTTCAGCATGGTGGAGGCGATGAACAGCAGCGTGATCAGCGGCACCCCCCGCACCACTTCGATGAAGGTGACGCACAGGACACGGATCGCCAGCAGCCGTGACTGCCTGCCGAGGGCCAGCAGGATGCCCAGCGGAAGGGACGCGACGATGCCGGTGACGCCCAGGATCATGGTGAGCAGAAACCCGCCGTAGGCGTCGGTATCCACCACCGGCAGGCCCAAACCGCCGTAGATCAACCAGGCGCCCAGCGCGGGATAGGCCAGCGAGAACCAAAGCAGTTGGCTGCGATAGGGCGTGCGATCGAACAGCACCGGCGCCAGCGCGGGAAAAAGCAGCACGAAGGTGAGCACCGGACGCCAGCGCTGGTCGGCGGGATAAAAGCCGTAGACGAACTGGTCCAGCCGGATGGCGATGACCGCCCAGCAGGCGCCGTCGCCCTGCTTGCGGCAATCGACGCGGGAGCCGGCCTCCCACACCGCGTCCAGCACGAACCAGCCGATGGCGGCGGTGACAAACTCGTAGATCAGCCAGATGGAAACGAGGGTCAACGCCGAGTTGAACACCGACGAGAACAGGTTGGCGCGCAACCAGCCGATGACGCCGGCGGTACCCGGCGGCGGCGGCAGGTCCGGGTGCTGTCCGGGCGGATAGGTCGGGGTTGCGGTCGCGGGAAGTGACATCAACGCTCCACCAACCGGACGTGGCGGTTGTACCAGTTCATGAACACGGAAATGCTCAGGGAAATGGCCAGGTAAACCAGCAAGACGAGCATCATGCACTCGATCTCCCGCCCTGTCTGATTCAGCGTGATCCCCCCCAGGGTCCCCACCAGGTCCACGTAGCCGATGGCGATGGCCAGGGACGAGTTCTTGGTGAGGTCAAGGTACTGGGAGGTGAGCGGCGGGACG
>JAPOQB010000390.1 GCA_026710965.1 Deltaproteobacteria bacterium
CGCGCCCGCGCGGACCTGGCGGCCGCCGGGTTCGAGGGCGACGGCGTCCGCATCGAGCGAAGCCTCGACATGCGGTACCGTTACCAGGTGCACGAGCTGAACGTGGGCATGCCCGAAGGCGCGGAGCCGCTATCGGAGCAGCAGCTGGAGGGCGTCTACGAACGTTTCGACGGCCTGTACGAACGGACCTACGGCCCTGGCTCCGGCTACCGCGAGGCCGGCAAGGAGATCATGAACTTCCGGCTCACCGCCACCGGCATGCTCGACAAGCCCCGGTTGCAACGGTACCCGTTGTCGTCCGGCGATGCGGGCGGCGCGGTGACGGGACGCCGGAAGGTGTGCTTCGAAGAGTTCGAGGAGGCGCGTGAGACCCCGGTGTACGGCTTCGAATCCTTGCAACCCGGGAACGAGATCGCGGGCCCGGCCGTTATCGAGACGCCGGTGACCACCATCCTGGTCAACCCGGGCGACCGGGCGGTCATGGATGAGTACCGGAATATCCGGCTGCTCATCGGGAGCTGAGGGAGGACGCCATGGATACCCGAATCCGCGGCATCGATCCGGTGACCTTCGAGATACTGTCGCACCGGCTGCACCAGGTGACCCGTGAGATGGGAATCACTCTGGAGCGCACCGGCGGCACCGTCAACACCACCCAGCAGCGGGACTACATGGCCTCGCTCTACCGGCCGGACGGCGAGATCCTGTGCGCCGGCGCCACCCTGGGACAGCACGTGGCCTGCGCCAGCTGCGCGGTGAAGAGCATCATCAAGCGCTTCCCGCCCGACGAGATCTTCGAGGACGACGTCTTCCTTTTGAACGATCCCTACCTCGCCGCCATCCACCAGTCCGACGTCTACGTCATCGCGCCGATTCACCACCGGGGGCGGCTGGTGGCCTGGAGCGCGACGTTCGTCCACGTGAACGACGTCGGTGCCATGTCCCCGGGGGGTGACTCGCCCGACGCCACCGAGATCTTTCACGAGGGGCTGCGGGTTCCGGGCATCAAGCTGGTGGAGCGGGGTAGATTGCGCCAGGACGTGTTCGACACCCTCACCAACATGACCAGGCAGCCGGGCATGGTGGGTCTGGATTTCAAGTGCGAGATCGCCGCCAACAACGTGGCCAAGGCCCGCCTCGGGGAGATGTACGACCACTACGGGCCGGAACTGTTGGAGTCGGTGGGCAACGAGATGATCCGCTACACCGAGGCGATCCTCCGCGAACGGATCGCGTCGTTCGAGGACGGCGAGTGGACGGAAGAGCTGGCGCTGGAGGCCCAGGACACCTGGCGCATGAAGGTGACGCTGCGCAAGCGCGGCGACTGGCTCATCTTCGACTTCACCGGCACCGACCCCCAGGCCGTGACCGGCGTCAACCTGCCTTTCCACGGCACCGCCGGCTTCTGCTTTGCCGCGGTGCTGACCACGCTCGTGTACGATCTCCCCAAGAACCACGGCGTGTTGCGGCCGCTGGAGGTCATCGCCCCCGAGGGGACGCTGGTGAACGTCAGGTATCCGGGGCCGGTGTCCATGAACACCACTTCTTGCGGATTCGGCATCGGCTTCCTGGCCAGCTCGGTGCTGATGCAGATGCTCGGCACCCAAGAGCGCTGGAAGGACGAGATCGTGACCCCCAACGCCAGCCACCGGAACGGCAAGCACTCGGGGACAAGCCAGTACGGCCGCTACTGCGTGTTCAACCTCGCCCACGGCGCCATGGACGGCAACGGCGCCCGCGCCTACCGCGACGGCATCGACTCTGGCGGCACGTACATGAGCTGTCCCAATGCCGAGTGGTTCGAGCTCAACTTCCCGGTGCTCTACCTGTTCCGCCGCCACGCGGAGGACTCGGCCGGCCCGGGAAAGTTCCGTGGCGGACTGGCGGTGGAGACGGCGCACACCCCCCACGATGCCCCCGAGGGCAGGCTGGGCGGCGTCGCCTACGGCGTGGCCGGACTCCGGAACTCCGGCCACGGCATGCACGGCGGCTACCCCGGCGCCCCCAGCGTCATCGTGCTCAGGGAGGCCACCCGGGTCCGCGAGGTCATGGCCGGCGACAGGAACGCCGTAGACCTCGACGAGGTCGGCGGATGCGAGCGGGTCCTGCCGTACTGCAACTTCGAGTTCAACGAAGACGACGTGCTCTACATGCGGGTGGCCAGCGGCGGCGGCTACGGCGACCCGCTGACGCGGGAGCCGGTCCTGGTGCAGGCGGACGTGAAGGACGGCGCGGTCTCCGAGGACGCGGCCCGGAACATCTACGGCGTGGCGTTCAGGCCCGAGACACGGGAGGTGGACGACGAGGCTACCGGCGCACTACGACTGCGGTTCGGACGTGGCAACGGCGGGTCCGGTAACGCGGGGTGTGACGTGGACGGTGCCCCCGGGGCGGCCTCCTGCCCTCGGTGCGGGTCAACGGCCGCCGGCCCGGGGTCCGAAGCGCGGCTGTTTCCCCCCACCGAAGCGGGTCCGCTCATGGGCGATCTTGAAGGGCGGTACCTGTTCGAGAAGGTCTACTGCCTCTCGTGCGGCACGCTGCTCAAGGCCCACATGGTGCCGGCGCCGGCTTCGACATGACTTCGCGGTGTGGGATTACGCTTCGCGAGACGGGTTGCGCGAAGCGTCCGAAACCGGTCATTCGGTTGGGGTCGCGGTCACCGTGTTGCTGGGATCGCTGTACACGGTAGTGCTGTTACCAAACCTATCGACCTGTTCCTTCACGGCCCGGACCTGGAACGTATAGGCGGTCCCGTTCGTCATGTTGGCCAACACTTGCTTGTTTGTGCCCCACGCCGAGGTCATCGGGGCCCATTCACCGTATAATTGTTGCTGCCAAGTGGCTCCGCCATCAACACTCACGCGCCAACTATATGCGGTCGCGGTGTCGGATTCCGTCCATGCCAGCTCGACCCCGCCGTCCATCGCCGTCACCGAAAGCGTCGGCGCCGACAACTCGCTTGCCGACGCCGGCGACACGGCAAGCATCAACGCCGCCAGGACCACCCCGATGAGCGCCAGAAAACGACCCTCGCCCGGAATTCTCCCGATTCCATGCATGATTGACCCCCCCGTGCCGTACGATTGCAGTTGGTCACCTGACCTATTTCCTTTTGTGCACCACTCATATCATTTTATGCAATTTCGTATCGGATGCAACCCAGGATATTAAATATCAAACTATAGAGATACTTGCCAAATATAGAGATACTGGCCAAATCTCGACCGCAACGGGAAAGAAGTGCGTCGGCCCCTCAGAACCCGAACTGCGCCATGTCGACCTGGGCGCCGCTCTTGCGGCACTCCTCCTCGAACACCCGATGGATCTCGGCGTCCTGGTCCTGGTACTCGATCTGGGCGCCG
>JAPOQB010000100.1 GCA_026710965.1 Deltaproteobacteria bacterium
ATCGATGACCGGAGGCATTGCCATCTCCTTTCCCGTATGTCACCTTGATCGCTTGCGCCCGAGTAGCCTATGGCACCGCCCCATACGTGTCAACTCACCATAAAACCTGGCATTTTTCCGTGAATATGCGAGCGCTGATCTTCCGTGTGTGGGAGGGGCTGTGGCGCTTCCTTGTCCAGGTCCTGCGGGTAACCCCGCCGGACCGGTTCAAGCGTCTGTTCACACCGATTCTCACGCCGCTGGTCCGTTGCGCGGTTCCGCGCCGGCGCATCGTCGCCGTCATGGACGCGGCGTTCGGCGATTCGTACACACCGGCGGCCAAGCGCGGTCTGGCCAGAGGCGTGCAACAGCGAATCGTGGAGAACGCGCTCGATTGTCTCGTACAGATGGGCTACCCCGAACGGTTGCGGGGGGTTCTCGACATCCAGGGCCAGGAGAATCTGGACGCCGCCCTCGCAAAGGGGCGCGGGGTGATCGCCCTGAGCTTCCATCTGGGCAACTTCGTGCTCCTGAGCGCCGCCATGGCAGCCGCCGGGTGTCCGGTTCACACCCTCATCCGCTTTCTCGACGACGAGAGGCTCAACAACCTGATGCTGCATCACAGCCGGTCGTTCTTCACCGAGCTCATGCCCTCTCTGCCCCGGAGGGAGGCCGTCAAGAAAATCCTGGGGACGCTCCGAGACAATGGCGCCGTCATGATGCTGGCGGACAACCTCAAGCGGGGCGAGCTGGAAACCACGCTCTTCGGGCAGCCCGTTCGAACGGCCCGGGGATTCGTAAGCCTGGCTCTCCGCACCGGCGCGGCGGTGTTGCCGGTCTATCTGGTGCGGGGCCGTTCCGGCGGGTTGCAACTGGTCATCGAACCGGAGATGGAGATGGTCCGCACCGGTGAGATGGGCGCCGACCTGGCCGCCAACACGGACCGCATCATGCGGTTGCTGGAAGAGTTGGTCCGCCGCTATCCGGATCAGTGGTACTGGCTCACGGTCAAGCTGGCGGGGCAAGTTCAGTCGCCGCCGCCGGAGGACGTTGCTTGACACCCGGAGGCAATGGTAGAGTTCCCTTAGTGTTGCGTTCCGCAAATACGTTGACGAAGATGCGCCGGAATTTTTGTCGCCGGCAAGGCGCGATGACGAGCAGTGGCGGGTACCACGCGAGGAAGAGCAACGCAGCCGACGGCAAAAAGGACAAGCAGATTCGTCAACGTATTTGCGGAACGCAACACTAGCGCCTCCATCCCCTCCGGGAGGGGCCTTCTGCGCTATGACAGACCGATCGTCCGCGGTGGCCGGAACCTCCAGAGATTTCTCCAGCGGTTGATATCGGCATCAAGACAAAGGAGTTTTTTATGCAAGGCGGATCCGAGGGCCCTTGGGGGCGCCGGCAACAGAGCGGACCGGATTGGGAGGACCTGCTCTCCCGGTTGCCCGACCTACCCAATTTCCTGAAATCCGGTGTGCCCTTCATCATCGCCGGAGCCATCGTGGTCATCTGGCTGGCCAGCGGCTTCTACACCATCCAGCCCGGTGAGGAAGGGGTGGTGACGCGGTTCGGCAAGGTGACCCGCATCGCCACCGCCGGCCTCAACTACCATATTCCCTGGCCCATCGAGGAGCTGCGGAAGGTCAACGTGGCGGAGATCCGGCGGCTGGAGGTGGGCTTCCGCAGCAACCCGCTACGGCCGAACCTCGTGCGCCTGATTCCCCAGGAATCCCTGATGCTCACCGGCGACGAAAACATCGTCAGCGCCCAGCTCACCGTGCAGTATCGGGTGAGGAACCCGGAAATGTTCCTGTTCAAGCTGCGGGATCCGGTGACCACGCTACAGGCGGCCACGGAAGTCGCGTTGCGCAGCCGGGTCGGCAACACCACCATCGAGGAGGTCCTGACGGTGGGCCGGGACCGGGTCCAGACCGAGACCCAGGAGTTCCTGCAGGAACTGATGGATACCTACGAATCCGGCATACAGATCACCGAGGTCAAGCTGCAGACCGTGGAAGCTCCCAGCCAGGTCAAGGACGCCTTCGATGAGGTGGTCCGGGCGCGCGAAGA
>JAPOQB010000521.1 GCA_026710965.1 Deltaproteobacteria bacterium
CACCAGGATCCCGTTGTCCCACACCATCTGCTCGAACAGCGCCTGGCCCAGGCCGGTGATGGCGCCGCCCACGAGCTGCTGCTGGCAGCCCAGCGGCGTGATCACCCGGCCCACGTCCACCGCGGTGGCATGCTTCAGCACCCGGAGCCTGCCGGTGTCCTTGTCAATCTCCACCTCGCTGCCGCCGGCGCCCACGAACCAGAACGACGAGGTGGTCTTGTCGCCCGTGTCCGGGTCCACGGTGCTGGTCTTCACCTCCCCGCGCCCCACCAGCGTGCCTCCCTGCATGCCGAAGTGGTTGAACAGCACCTCGCGGATATCCAGGGCGTTCTCCCGGAAAAGGACCTTGCCACCCTCCATGCGCGTCTCCTCGAACGGCACCCCGTGCTCCTCAGAGACGAACTTGCGGAGCTGCTCGCACAGGTCCAGCGACGCCAGCTCCAGCGCCTTGCCCATGTGAAAGGTGGAACGGCTCGACGAAGTGGTGAGGTCGTAAGGCACGACGTCCGTGTCCACCCCCAGCACTGACACCTGATCCAGGGAGATGCCCAGGGTGTCCGCGACGATGGCGGCCATGGCGGTATCCGAACCCTGGCCCATCTCCACCGTGCTGGTGAACACGTTGACGCTGCCGTCCTCGTTGAGCTTGATGGCGGCGCACGAGATGGACGGCGTAATGGTGGCCTTGATGAGCGCCGCCAGCCCCCGGCCGCGCACTTTCGAAGGATCGTCCGGCGCCGGCATCGGCTCGCCCCACTTCATCTCCTGGGCGACCTTCTCCAGGCATCCCTTGACCCCGACGCTCCAGAGCTTCTCGCCGGTGACGAACTCGTCGCCCTCGTCGTAGATGTTCTGCATGCGCAGCTCGTAGGGATCCCGGCCGAGGGCCTTGGCGATGATGTCGGTCTGCGACTCGCTGGCCCAGGCCGACTGGGACACGCCGAAGCCGCGGAACGCCCCCGCCGGCGGCTTGTTGGTGTACACCGACTTGGCGTCGATCTTCACGTGGCTGAACTTGTAGGGCCCGGCCGCGGTGTAGGCCGACTTCTTGGCCACCCGGGGGCCGATCTCCGCGAACGCGCCGGTGTCGAGGAAGACCTCCGCTTCCCGCGCGTGAAAGGTGCCGTCGGCCTTGACCCCGGTCTTCATGCGGATGAACGCGGCGTGCTTGGTGACGGTGTAGAACACCTCTTCCCGGCTCAGCAGGATTCGCACCGGGCGCTTGGCCTTCTGGGCCAGGGCCATGGTCAGCGGTTCGATCTTGGGATAGACCTTGCTGCCGTAGCCGCCGCCGAGATACGGCACCATGATGCGGATCTTCGAGACCGGCATTTTGAAGATGTTGGCGAGCTGGGTGCGCACCACGAACGGGTTCTGGGTCGTGGACCACACGTTCACGCGCCCGTCGGGCTGGAACGCCGCGATGCAGCCGTGGGGCTCCAGCGCCACGTGCTGGGTGGTGGGCAGGATGAAGGTGTCCTCGAAAACGTGGGCGCATTCGGCGAACCCCTGCTCGATATCTCCCTTGCGCAG
>JAPOQB010000097.1 GCA_026710965.1 Deltaproteobacteria bacterium
GGCCCAGCCCCGGTTGCTGGCCGCCTGGGCAAAGTCCGGGTTCAACTCCAGCGCGCGCGAGAAGCTGCCGACGGCCTGCTCCAGGTCTCCGTTCCGCTTGAGCGCCACCCCCAGGTTGTTATGGACCTCGGGGATCTCGGGTTTGAGCAACGTCACCTTGCGGTACGACGCGATGGCCGTGTCCAACTCGCCGGCCACCTCCATGTAGAGCCAGGCGAGCAACGTCAGCGCCTCGGCATCGTCCGGAGCCAGCGCCACGGCCTTACTGACCTGGGCCAAGGCCGTTTCCCTCTCGCCGTTCTTCAAGGCCGCCAGACCCGTCATCAGCCGGAGTTGCGGCTCTTCCGGGTATTGCTCCAGCAGCGTGTTGAAGTTCTTCCAGGCGTCCGCGACCCTGCCCGCGGCCAAGTCCTTTCGCCCCGTGCGCCACAGCTCTTCGTCAACCAGCGCGGCGCGCGTTTCTCCGCAAATGCCCAGGAGCGCAACCGTGATCAGAACCGCGAGGAGCCGCGGCCCCCGACCTCTACTTCCACATCGTATCAGCGATCTCGTCCTCTCGGCCCTCATCCGTCAGCTTGTCGTTCTTCATGGCTTGGCGCAGGCCGACCCAGGTGAAGAACAGGACGAGAATCAGCATGCCGACAATGGGAATGTTGTCGGGTTTGGTTACGATCTCCATGAAATACTGCCAGCCGGACAATTCTTCCATACGAAGTCGACCCCTTCAGCGAATTGAAACCTCTGCCTAACCCGCGGTTTCCGGGGGTTTCGAGAGGTCTCGAAGTACGAGTAAGAGTTATTGCAAAATCACGTGCTTGTCAATGTCGGGGCGGCGAAAGACAGCCCCCGGCGACCGCGCGGCGCGCCTCGGCCTCTCTGGCCACGGGCCCGGCCTTGAGTTATAGTTTGTCCTGCTTATGCGGGGGCTTGGCGTCATCATCCTGGCCGCGGGCCAGGGCAAGCGGATGCGCTCCGCCACCCCGAAGGTGCTGCATCTTCTGGGCGGCAAGCCGCTGTTGTGGCACGTGCTGGGAGCCTGCGCGGCCCTGGAACCCCACCGGACACTCGTGGTCGTGGGCCACGGCGTGGAGCGGATCCGGGAGGCCTTCCCCGCGATGGAAGCGGGCGCCTGGGTGCTGCAGCGCGAGCAGTTGGGCACCGGCCACGCGGCCCGTTGCGCCGCCGACGCCTTGGGCGATTTCACCGGCGACGTGCTCATCCTGAACGGAGACGTGCCGCTCCTCTCCCGCCGGAGCCTGTCGGAAATGGTGGCGGCGCACCGGTCGGCGAACCGTGAGCTCACCCTGGCCGTGGCCACCCTGGCGGACCCTACGGGCTACGGCCGCATCCTGCGCGGCACCGACGGCAACATTGTCGGCGTGGTGGAGGAAAGGGACGCCGGCGAGGCGGAGCGTGCGGTCCGGGAGATCAACGTCGGCCTGTACCTGGCGTCGTCGGACTTTCTCCGCGCCGCCCTGGCGGCTCTCGACAACCGCAACCACCAGGGAGAGTACTATCTGCCGGACATCGCCGGCTTCGCGGCCGGAAGGCAGGCCGGCATCGGCAGCGTGACCATCGATGACCCGCGCGAATTCCGGGGCGTGAACAACAGAGAGGAGCTCGCCTGGATGGAAAAGGCATTGCAGCAAGACATCAACCGCCGCTGGATGGACCGGGGCGTCACCCTCAAGGACCCCGACAGCACCTACATCGATGCCGAGGCGACCATCGGCGAGGACACCGTCATCGGCCCCAACAGCCACCTGCTGGGCCGCACCGTGGTGGGGGCCGGTTGCCGCATCGACGGCAGCGCCTACCTCACCAACGTGCGGCTGGCCGACGAGGTCCATCTGCGCTTCTCGGTGGTGCTCGACGACTGCGATATCGAGGAAGGCGTCAGCGTCGGCCCCTTCGCGCACCTGCGTCCCGGCACCGTGCTCAAGCGCAACGTCCATATCGGCAACTTCGTGGAGGTCAAGAACTCGTCGGTGGGAGAGGCCACCAAGGCCAGCCACCTGAGCTACATCGGCGATGCCGAGCTCGGGCGGGAGTCCAACATCGGCGCCGGCACCATCACCTGCAACTACGACGGCTTCACCAAGAGCCGCACCACCATCGGCGACCGCGTCCAGGTGGGCAGCAATACGCAACTGGTGGCGCCGGTGGTGGTGGGCGACGACGCCTACATCGGCGCCGGGTCCACCATCACCAAGGACGTGCCCGCCGGCGCCCTCGCCCTGAGCCGCGCGCCCCAGCGCCACATCGAAGACTGGGTGACCGGCTACCGGGCGCGGAAGAGCAAGTAGGGTCATGGCACCGACGCCCCGTATCGTTATTCCCGCTTCCGCGGAGAATGACGTCGCCGCAGATCCCTGGCGCAACGTGGAAGACTAGCGATCCATGTGTGGAATCGTCGGATATATCGGCGTCCGCGACGCCGCCCCGGTGCTCATCGACAGCCTGAGAAAGCTGGAATACCGCGGGTATGACTCCGCGGGCATCGCCGTCCTCGACGGCGGGGAGATCGCGCTACGCCGCTCGGAAGGGAAGCTCGCCAGACTCGAAGCGCTCCTGGCCGAGGTGCCCGTCCAGGGACACGCCGGCATCGGTCACACGCGCTGGGCCACCCACGGCGGCCCTTCCGAGGCCAACGCCCACCCGCACCGGGCCGGCGACACGGTGGTGGTGCACAACGGCATCATCGAGAACTACCTCGACCTCAAGGAGGCCCTGCTGGGGAACGGCGCCGAGCTCACCTCCGATACCGACACCGAGCTCGTCGCCCACCTGGCGGAGGCAAAGCTGGCCCAGGGAAAGGACCTGCTGGACGCCGTGCGCGAGACCATCCGCGAGATCCACGGGTCCTACGCTCTGGTCTTCCTGAGTCAACGGGAGCCCGGGCGGCTCATCGTGGCCAAGAACGCCTCGCCCATCGTCATCGGCGCGGGCGACGGAGAAACCTTCATCGCCTCGGACATCCCGGCGCTGCTGGAGTACACCCGCGACGTGGCCTTCCTGGAGGACGGCGAGATCGCCGAGGTGCGCGCCGACGGTTTCCGCATCCTCGACGCCACGGCGCGGCCGCTCACCCGGGCCACCCGACGGATCACCTGGGACGCCGTTGCCGCCCAGAAGGGCGGATACCGCCATTTCATGCTCAAGGAGATCCACGAGCAACCCCAGGCGGTCACCGACACGCTGCGCGGACGCATCGCGCTGGAATCCGGCGCCATCAACGTCGCCGATCTCAACCTCACCGAGGAGCGGTTGGCGCACACGAGGAAAATCCACCTGGTGGGCTGTGGCACCGCGTGGCACGCCGCGCTGGTGGGCAAGTTCCTGATCGAGGAACTGGCCCGGATCCCCGCCGAGGTCGACTACGGCTCGGAGTTCCGCCATCGCACCCCGCTCCTCGGAGCGGATTCGCTGCTGCTGCTGGTAAGCCAGTCGGGCGAGACCGCGGACACGCTGGCGTCCCTCGATGTGGGGCGGCGTCAAGGCGCCGGGACCGTGTCCGTCTGCAATGTCGTGGATTCGTCCCTGGCGCGGAAGTCCGACGGCGTCTTCTACACCCACGCCGGCCCGGAGATCAGCGTCGCAAGCACCAAGGCGTTCACCACGCAGCTTACCGCCCTGTACCTGCTGGCCGTGGAACTGGGGCGGCTCAACGGCCAGCTCCCGCCGGATGCGGCGACGCGCCTGCTGGAAGACGCCACCCGGCTGCCCGGATGGATCGAGGCGGCGCTGAGGCTCGAGGAGCCTGTCGCCGAGCTGGCCCACGGACTGAGCCACGCGGACGACGTCCTCTACCTGGGCCGGGGCATCAACTACCCCATCGCCCTCGAGGGCGCCCTCAAGCTGAAGGAGATCTCATACATCCACGCCGAGGGATATCCCGCGGGAGAGATGAAACACGGCCCCATCGCTCTCATCGACGAGAGCATGCCGGTGGTGATGATCCTGCCCAGGGACCACTACTACCCGAAGACGCTGAGCAACCTGAAGGAAGTCGAGGCCCGGGGCGGCAACGTGGTCATCGTCACCGACGAGCCCGACGGGAGTATGGCGTCGACCTCCACGCTCGTGGTTCCCAAGGTCCCGTATCACCTGGCGCCGGTGGTATTGGCCATCCCGCTGCAGCTGCTGGCCTATCACATCGCCGTGCACCGCGGCACGGACGTGGACCAGCCGCGCAACCTCGCCAAGAGCGTGACCGTGGAATAGGGGGTCAGTCCCTGAAGCCCCTGGCCACCACGTAGAGCTCCGACGAGCCCTTGCGCGTGGCCGCCGACC
>JAPOQB010000437.1 GCA_026710965.1 Deltaproteobacteria bacterium
ACGGCGCTGCCCGGCAGGCAGGAGACGATGCCGGTGCCGGCGGAGCACTTCGTGAACGGCCATCCGCTGGAGCCGCCCTACCCCGAAGGCATGGAGAAAGCGGTCTTCGGCCTGGGCTGCTTCTGGGGGGCGGAGCGCTGTTTCTGGCAGCTCGAGGGCGTCTACACCACCGCCGTGGGCTACGGCGGGGGGGTGACGCCCAACCCCACCTACGAGGAAGTGTGTACCGGCAGGACCGGGCACAACGAGGTGGTCTTGGTTGTGTTCGATCCCAAGGCGGTGAGCTACGGCGAGCTCCTCAAGGTGTTCTGGGAAGCCCACGACCCGACCCAGGGCATGCGCCAAGGCAACGACGTGGGCACGCAATACCGGTCCGGAATCTACACCTACGGCGACGAGCAGAAGAAGGCCGCCGAGGCGTCACGCGAGCGCTATCAGGAAGAGATCTCCAGGGCCGGTTACGGCGCCGTCACCACCGAGATCCTGGAGGCGGGCGAGTTTTACTTCGCGGAAGACTATCACCAGCAGTACCTCGCCAAGAACCCCTGGGGCTATTGCGGGCTGGGCGGTACCGGGGTGAGCTGCCCGGCGGGCTAGACGGCGTCCTTCGACTTCGCGACGCTTCGCGTCGCTACGCTCAGGACGAACGGAGAAAGGCTATCACAACCGTTTGTCCTGAGCCCTTCGGCAAGCTCAGGACAGGCGTAGCGGAGCGTCAGCGAAGCGAAGTCGAAGGACGCCATTCTGCTTACTCGGACAGGCTCCTAGCGGCTACTCGGCCAGCAGGCGCTGGATGACTTCCTCCATCTCGTCGTAGCCGCCCTCGCCGAAACGCGTGTACTGGATCACGCCCTTCTTGTCGATGATGTGCAGGGTCGGCCAGTAGCGCGTCCCGTAGCGCTTCCAGGTGGCGAAATCGTTGTCCTGCGCCACCGGGAACTCGATTCCCAGCTCCTTGCAGGCGTTCTTGACGTTGTCCAGCGAGTGTTCGTGGGAAAACTCCGGCGAGTGAATGCCCACCACCACCAGCCCCTCGGGTCCGTATTTTTTGTGCCATCCCACCAACGATGGGAGTGTATTCAAACAGTTGTATCAGCCGTAGGTCCAGAACTCGATGAGGATCACCTTCCCCTTGAGGTCCTTCACCCTGAGCGGCTCCGAGTTGATCCAGGTATCGTTGGTGAACTCCGGCGCCTGCTTGCCCACCAGCGAGGCCGACCCGCTGCCGAACGCCCACAGGAGCGCGAGGCCCATGACGACCGCGAGCGCGAACACCCGCCATTTGGAATGCTTCATGTGATCACACCTCCCGATTCATTATGCCCGCGTTGCCGGGCGGGGGCAACGGGTGCTAGTGTCCTTTCCCATGCTTTATGACTACGTCGCCCTTCCCGACCGACCGCCGCTCCACTGGCCCCACGGCGCGCGGGTGGCGTTGATCTTCACCATCAACATCGAATACTGGGAGATGACCCGGGACAGCCCGGAGCCGCTCTATCCCGGCGGCCCCGCCACCATTCCGCACCCGCTGCCGGGCAACGTTCCCGACTACGCCAACTGGACCTGGCGCGAGTACGGCCAGCGGGTCGGAGTGTGGCGCATCATCGACGTGTTCGACAACGCCGGCATCCCCGCCACCTGCACCATGAACGCCCTCACCGGCATCGAGCGGCGCCGCATCATCGACGCCGCCAACGAGCGCGGCTGGGAGATCCTGGCCCACAACTACGCCCAGAACGACGTGCTCACCTACTACGCGAACCAGCCGGACCAGGAGCGCGAGGTCATCCGCCGCACCCTGGACGCCTACGCCGAGGCGGTGGGGCGGCCGGCCCGGGGCTGGCTCTCGTCGTCGCTTCGGAGCACCCACGAAACCCCCCACATCCTCAAGGAACTGGGGCTGCTGTTCCAGGCCGACTACCTGAACGACGATCAGCCCTATCTGCTCAACACCCGCCACGGCCCGCTGGTGTGCATCCCCTACTCCAACGACGTCAACGACTTCGCGGTCTTCTCCCGTGGCGGCCGCACCACCTCCCAGGCGCTGGATCTGTTCAAGGAACAGTTCGACCAGCTCTACCTGGAAGGCGCCGACAGCGGCCGCATCATGAACGTCGGCATGCACCCCCACGTCATGGGCCAGGCCTACGCCATCCGCGCCCTGCGCGAGTTCGTGGACTACGTAAAAACCTTCGACGGGGTGTGGTATCCCAAGCGCGAGGAAATGGCCGAGTGGTTCCTGGAAACGGGGAACGCACGGAACAGGGAGGGCTCATGAAACCGTATCGAGTGGCTTTGATTCAGCAACAGACCCGCGTCATCGTCGAGCCGAAGGAGCGCAACGCGATCATCGACGAGAACCTCGGGCGCATCTTCGAGCTGCTGGACTGGACCGCGCTGCGTCTGGGCGACGTGAAGCTGGCGGTGTTCTCGGAGTACGGCATCATCGGGCAGTACCGGCCGCGTTCGGTGGACGAGTGGCTGGCCCTGGCCGAGACCATTCCGGGCGATGTCACCGACCAGATCGGCCGCAAGGCCAGGGAGCGGGGCTGCTACATCGTCGGCAACCTCTACGAACGCGACGACGACTGGCCCGGCCGCCTCTTCAACACGAGCTTCATCATCGACCCGGACGGCGAAATCATCCTCAAGTACCGGAAGAACAACGGCCCCAACAACCTCAACACCACCTACACCGGCCCCGGCGACGTCTATTCCGAGTACACCGAGCGCTACGGCGAGGACGCCATGTTCCCGGTGGCGGACACCGAGATCGGCCGGCTGGGGTGCCTCACCTGCACCGACGTGGTGTTCCCGGAGATGGCCCGCTGCCTGGCGTTGCGCGGCGCCGAGGTGCTGATCCACCCCACCGCCGAGCCCTACGCGCCCGAAGGCGAGGCCTGGGACGTGCTCCGGCGCGCCCGCGCCTACGAGAACCTGTGCTACTTCCTCTCGGTCAACTGCGGCGCCTTCGTCGGCTCCAACCGCCCCACCGGCGGCTACCGCGGCATGACCCAGGTCATCGACTACATGGGCCACGTGCAGTCCGCCGCCAACGCTCCCGGCGAGGCGGTGGTCACCGGCATGTTGGACATCGACAACCTGCGCTGGGAGCGCACCCGCATGACCGACTCGGGCCACGTGTGGAACTTCCTCATCGAGTTGCGCAGCGACATGTACGCCCCGGTGTACGCCAAGGCCAACCGCTGGCCCAACGACGGCTGGAGCGACCGCAAGCTGCAGGACACCGTCGAGACCCGCGCCGAGGCGCGCAAGATCATCGAGCGGCTGGTGCAAGAAGGGCGCCTGGTCAAGCCGGAGTGAGTCCTTCGACTTCGCTTCGCGAGGCCTGTCCCGAGCTTGTCGAAGGGCTCAGGACGAACGGTTGGGGTGCCCACTACCCGTTCGTCCCGAGCGAAGCGAAGTCGAGGGACGCCATTTCAAAGGACGCAATGAGGGTGACACCGCGATGAGCAAGGCCATGGTGTCGTCGCGCGAGACCGACGTGGCCGTGGTGGGCTATGGCGGCGCCGGCGCCACCGCCGCCATCACCGCCGCCGACCTCGGCGCCAAGGTGCTGATCGTGGAGAAGGCCGCCGCGGGCGGCGGCAACACCCGGCTCTCCGCCGGCTCGGTGCGGACTTTCGGCGCCTTGGAACCGGCGGTGGAGCACATCACTTTCCTGTGCGGCGGCGCCACCGACGCGGCGGTCATCGAGACGCTGGTGCGCGAGAGCCATGACAACGAGCCTTGGCTCCGCTCCCTCGGCGGCGACGTGGCCGTCGACCCGCTTCAGGCCGCGCCCGCGAGCTATCCCGTCTATCCCACCGGCGCCGCCTCGCCGGAGCAGCCCGGCGCCGACGGCGTCGGCCCCCGGCTCCGGGTGAAGGGCGAGACCACGGCCAACGGCCGGGACCTGTGGGACCTGCTGGCGCGCAACGTCGACGAGCGCTGCATTCCGGTGCTGTTCGAGTGCCCGGCCGTCCGGCTGCTGCGGAACGGCGACGGCGCGGTCACAGGACTCACGGCACGCCGGGGCGGCGAGGAGATCGCGATCCAGGCGCGCAAGGCGGTGATCCTCTCCTGCGGCGGCTACGAGTGGGACTCCGACATGCAGCTCCAGTTCCTGGGGCAGCGGTTCTGGTCCCTGGGCGCGTCCGGTCACACCGGCGACGGCATCCGCCTTGCATTAGACGCGGGCGCCGCCCTGTGGCACATAAACGCCGTGGCCGCGGGCTTCGGCTACCGCGTGGACGGCTTCGACGGCGCCGTCATCCACGCCATGCCGGGGCCGGGTTTCATCTACGTGGACCGGAACGCGCGCCGCTTCGTGGACGAGACCGCCATGGACGCCCACGCCGTGGGTTCGCTGGTGACGGAGCTGAACCTGGAGACCATGGAGCGCCCGCGGGTGCCCTCTTTCGTGGTGTTCGACGAAGAAACGCGGAAAGCCGGGCCGGTGGCCAACACCGGCCGGGGCGCGGTGGCCGAACGGTACCGGTGGAGCGACGACAACGCGGCCGAGGTGGAGAAGGGCTGGATCAAGACCGGGGCCACCCCGGCGGCGCTGGCCGCGGCCCTCGGTCTCGACCCGGCCGCGCTGGAACGGACC
>JAPOQB010000397.1 GCA_026710965.1 Deltaproteobacteria bacterium
CACGCTAAAGCTGGCCCTGATCGTCCTTGGGAGCATTATCCAGAGCCTCCCCATGATCGCCCTCGGACTCCTGGACCCCTACGGCAAGCGCGTTTATCCCATGTTCCGCTTCTGGTCCTGGTGCGTTCTCAAGATCGGCGGCGTGGGGCTGCGCGTACGTCCGGTGGGCCGTCCGGATCCGCATCAGGCCTATATCTTCATGGCCAATCACCAGAGCAACATCGACATTCCGGTGCTCGTGAGGGCGCTTGGCGGCTTTCAGCTACGCTGGATGGCCAAGCGGGAACTGCTGCGGGTGCCGTTCTTCGGCTGGGCGCTGTGGGCCTCCAAGCACATCATCGTCAAACGCTCGCGCTCAAAGGCGGTGGTGGCGGCCATGGACGCCGCCGGCGAGAAGCTGACGCAGGGAATTTCGGTGGTGGTATTTCCCGAGGGCACCCGCAGCACGGACGGACAGCTTTTGCCGTTCAAGCGCGGCGGATTCCGTCTGGCCGAGAAGGCCGGGGTTGCCATCGTGCCGGTGACCATCAACGGTTCGGGCGCGCTGATGAAGCGGGGGGACTGGCGTCTGAAGCCCGGGGAGGTGGAGGTCGTCATCGGTGACGCGGTCCCCCCGGACGGCGCGCAGGATCGTTCCCGGGGGCAGATGGATCGCGTGCGGGAGGCCATCGGGTCGCACCTGGCGCGGCGCGACACCGACCCCGACGAGGGTCGAGACAACTGGCAGGCACAGGGGTTGGGGCACTAGATGGATTCCTTGAGGATCGTACCCCTCGGGGGTCTGGGAGAGTTCGGCGGCAACATGCTGGCGGTGGAGTGGGGGGATTCGGTGATCGCCGTGGACTGCGGCGTCATGTTTCCCGGCCCCGAGCTCCTGGGCATCGATCTGGTGATTCCCGACATCAGCTATCTGGAGGAACCGGGCAAGACTCCCCAGGCCATCATCCTGACTCACGCCCACGAGGACCACATCGGCGCCTTGCCCTACGTACTGAAGCGTTTCCAGGTGCCGGTGTACGGCACCCGCCTGACCCTGGGCTTCCTCCGCCACAAGTTGAGCGAGCACAGGCTCGAGCAGTCCACGGAGCTGGTGGAAATCGTCCCCGGGGAGCGTTTCGCTGTGGGTCCGTTCACGCTCGAGGGCATCCCCGTGACCCACAGCCTGGTGGACTGCATCGCCCTGGCCATCGAGACGCCCATCGGCACCATCGTTCACACCGGCGACTTCAAGATCGACAATACCCCCATGGCCGGTCAGAGCTTCGACTTCCACCGCTTCGCGGCCTACGGCGACAAGGGCGTCCTGCTGCTGCTTTCGGACTCCACCAACGTCGAGCGCCGGGGCAGCACGCCCTCGGAGCGGGTTGTTGGAGAGGGGCTCCGGGGGATCTTCAGCTCCAGTCCGGGACGTATCTTCATCGCGACGTTCGCCTCCCACATCCCGCGTATCCAGCAGGTGTCGGAGCTGGCCGCCGACTTCGGGCGGAAGCTGGTGCTCAGCGGCCGCAGCATCATCAAAAACACGGGCATCGCGGAGGACCTGGGCTATCTCCGCCTGCCCGATGACGTCATGACCGACAACCAGGGCTGGCGGGACGTGGCCGACGACCAGCTCTGTTTCCTTACCACCGGCAGCCAGGGCGAGCCCCTTTCCGTGTTGCACCGGGTGGCCTTCGACGAGCACCGATCCATCAGGATTCAACCCGGGGACACGGTGGTGCTGTCGGCGAGGTTCATCCCGGGAAACGAGAAGACCATCAGCAACCTGATCAATCACCTCTACCGGCGAGGCGCTCGTGTCCACTACGAGCGCACGTCGGAGATACACGTCTCGGGGCACGCCAGCCAGGAAGAGCTGAAGACGATGATCCAGCTCACCCGTCCGCGCTACTTCGTGCCCCTGCACGGAGAGTTCCGCCAGCTATGCAAGCACATCGAGCTGGCGCAGGCCGTGGGCATACCCTGGGACCACTGTTTCCTCATGGAGAGCGGTGACGTGCTGGAGATCAACGGGGCGGACGCCGTGCGGGTGGACCCGGTGGCGGCCGGCAAGGTCTTCGTCGACGGCAAGGGGATCGGCGACGTGGAGGACATCGTCATAAGGGACCGCCGGCATCTGAGCGAGGACGGGCTGGTGGTCGTGGCCATGGCGGTGCACCAGCGCACCGGCGAGGTGACCGCCGGCCCGGATTTGCTCGCCCGTGGGTTCATGCGGCTGGAGGAAGAGGACGATGTTCTGGGCACCGCCAGGGATTCATTGCGGGAGTACATCGAAGGCTGCGGCGTGGAGATGCGTACCGACTCCGCCGAGCTCAAGGAAGGCATACGGCGGTCGCTGCGGAAGTTCTTCGAAAAGAGGCTGCACCGCCGGCCGGTGATCGTGCCTTATATCATGGAGATGTAGGCGCGCGCCCATGCAAAAAGGCTCTCGACTCAATCGTGAACTCTGGGGCTCGGTGGTTCTGGTCACCGCCTGTTTCGCCGTTCTCAGCCTGGTTTCCCATAGCGCCCTGGACCGCTCCTTCAACGTCCCCTCGGGCTCCCGGGAGACCATCAACCTGGGCGGGCTGGTGGGGGCCTATCTCGCGGACGCGCTGCTGCAGGGAATGGGCCTGATCGCCTACCTCCTTCCCGCCATTCTGCTGCTGCTTTCCATTCGCCTGTTCCGTCGCGACCCCGGCAGGCTCGGGTTCCTGAAGGTCGTGGGCTACGGCGTGTTGCTGTGGGGTCTGGCCATCCTGGTCAGTCTGGCCCACGAGACCGAACTGGCCCGGGAAAGCGGCGGCATCCTCGGCGGGTTCTCCAGTGATTTGCTCACCGAAATGTTCGGCTATGCGGGAACCTGCGTCATCACGGCCTTCCTGTTGCTGATGGCGGCCATGCTGATGTCCCAGACCTCCATGCTGAGCTGGTGGGGCCAGCTCACGGGGGCGCACCGGCAGCTTCGCTCGACGGTGACCGAGGGCGTGACCTCCGTGTGGCGGACCCAGGTGGAGCGGAAGCCGCCGGCCAATCCCAAGAAGGAGCGGGAGTTCAAGGCGCCGCCCATTGTCCTGGAAGAGGAGG
>JAPOQB010000881.1 GCA_026710965.1 Deltaproteobacteria bacterium
CCCCCATAACCCCACAGACCGAGCAGGGGCTCGCCTACGGCTTCGTAGAGAAAGTAGCCGATGGCATACCCGGTCAGCCCCCCGGCTGTCGATGACAGGGGAGAGATGGTGGCGAACAGCAACGCCTTGGCGCGCCGCGCCAGCACCATCGGGATGAGAAGCAGGTCCGGCGGCACCGGCAGGACCAGACTCTGGAGAAAACATACCGCGGCCAGCGCCCAGGCCGCATGCCGCGTCCCGGCGCTGCGGAGCGTCCAGTTGTACAGGTTCTGGAGCGACCAGGTGCCCGTGCCTTCCGCGGTTCGGGATTGGTTCCTTGTCACGCTTCGTATTCCAGGGACTTGGCAGGCTTACAGCCGTTGACTTGTTGGAAACCAGGGCCTAGTTATAGGGGCGTAATATGGGGCTTAGATATGGGCCCATACTGGGGGGGTCATGCTTCAAGCCAAATTCAGTCTCGAAGAATCGCACATTGATTTCCTCGCACAGTACAGGCGCCATGGATTCAAGGACAAGAGTGATGTCGTCCGGAATGCCCTTGACCGCTTGCGCAAGGAACTGGCCCGGCGACGCCTGCGTGAATCGGCTGATCTGTATGCGGAGAGTTATGTCGATGATGCCGAGACACAAGAATGGACGGAGGCGGCGCTGACGGAGTGGCCCGATTGAGCCGGCTAACTCGAGGAATGGTGATAGACGTCAATCTTGATCCCACAAAGGGGTCGGAGACCGGGAAGGTCCGGCCTTGCGTGATCGTCACGAACAACACCTACAATGAGCGCGTCCCGGTTGTCCAGGTGGTCCCGCTGACGGCCTGGAGTGCACCAAAGGCACGCATTGTCACCAACGTGGAAATCGCGCCGTCGTCGAGCAACGGCCTGACCAAGCGGTCGGTAGCTGATTGTCTTCAGACCCGCCCGGTTGATCACGGCGCTCGATTGGTCCGCTTACGTGGGGAGTTGGAAGACGAGGACATGGGCAAGATTGACGATGCTCTGAGAATCGTCTTCGACATCGTCCCGGGCTGACGGTCACAGCACCTTGTACCCCTTGCCCAGCACCACCCGCATCAGCGCGTCGATGGTGGTGACCTCGGGATCGAACTCGATGACGGCGACCATTCGCTCCACCGAGAAATCCACCTCGGCGACGCCGGGAGCGCTGTTGAATGCTTCGGTCAGCTCCGGTACGGCGGTGTCGGTCAGGTCTTCGATGGAGATGATGGCGGTCTTGGTGTTCATGGCGTGACGGTTCCGGCGCCGGCCCCGGCGGCCTGACCTTGCTCCAGCAGTCGTTTGATTTCCTGCCCGGCGCGCTCGGCGTCGGGCGGCGGCACGAACATCTCGAAGGCGGCGAAGAGCCTGCGCTCCTCGCTCCGGATGTGCTGCTCCAGGAGGTCTCCGAAGTCGAACAGCGACTTCCGCAGTGCTCCGGGCTCCCCCAGCCGGGCCGCCAGCCTGCGGAATTCCCGGTGCTCGCGTTCGAGCTGCGCCACCAGCTCCCGGCATTCCTCGTAGGCCGCCATCAGCGGAAAGAGGACCGTCTCTTCGGCCTCGAAGTGCGGCGTCAGGTTCTTGTTGAAGAAGCGCGAAACTTCCGCCGCGCAGGCTTCGAGGGCCGCGGGGTCGCCGGGGTTGAGCTGGCCCAGGGCGTGCTTGCGGCAGCGCAGTGCGAGCGCCAGCCCGTGGTGATGGTCGTGGGACAGCGGTATCAGAGCGGGGTGTCGTTTGGGCATGGAGACCTGCGCAAATTGACGGTGTCGGGTCGATGGGCTACCCTTTGCGTCATAAGCATACTGGAGGTTGATATATGGCAGACGACATGATCGTCAAACGCGAAGTTGTGATGGAGGCCGACGCGGAGATGCTAGAGCGGCAGCAGAAGCGCGGCGAGGCGCGCGGCTTCACGGTGATGTGCGATGAGGGCGGACGTATCGGCGGCGACAACACGGCGCCTCCCCCCATGGCGTACTTCGCGCTTTCCATCGGATTTTGACTGCTCACCCAGCTTTCCCGGTACGGGGAAATGATGAAGGTGAAGATCGACAAGGCGCGCGTGCACGTGACCGCGCGCTTCAAGAACGAGGGCTCGGTGTTGCGGGAGACGGTGCAGGCCGAGGGCGTGGGCGTCGAGACCAAGCTCGACGTTGAGTCCGACGAGCCTCCGGAACGCGTGGCCGCGGTGATTCGCAACTCGGAGCAGGGTTGCTACATCATGCAGACGGTCATGAAGCCGACGCCGGTGGAGACCCGGGTGACGCTTAACGGGGCCGACTTCGATCCGAGCAAGAAGTAGGATGACGGGCGAGGGTATGGAACCGCTGGTTTTTGACGTCGATCAGTCCGAGTTCGAGACGCGGGTCCTGGAGCGTTCGAGGGAAACCCCGGTGGTGGTGGACTTCTGGGCGCCCTGGTGCGGACCGTGCCGGGTCCTGGGGCCGGTGCTGGAACGGGTGACGGAGGAGTACGGGGGCAAGCTCTTGCTGGCCAAGGTCAACGTGGACGAGAACCAGGAGTTGGCCGGCGGCTTCGGCATCCAGGGAATCCCGGCGGTCAAGGTCTTCAAGGACGGCGCCCTGGCCACGGAGTTCACCGGCGCGCTTCCCGAGCCCGCCGTCCGCGAGGTCCTCGCCCAGGTCGTGCCCTCGCGCGAGGATGAGCTGGCCCTGGAGGCGGACGGGCTGTGGTCCGCGGGGGATGCGGACAAGGCATCGGAAATCTACCAGCACATCCTGGAGGAGTCGCCACAGCATCCCGGCGCGCTCCTGGGCCTGGGGCGGGGGCTGCTCGACACGGACCCGGAGCGTGGCCTCGCCATCCTGGAGAGAGTCCCCCTGGGCGGTCCGGAGCGTAACGAGGCCGACCGGCTGATCGCCCGTCACAACCTGAGCGCGGGGGACGGCGCCGACGTCGAGTCCCTGCAACGCGAGCTGGCCGCGGCCCCGGACCGTATCGACCTGCGTTTCCGGCTGGCCCAGGCGCTGGCGGCGGAAGAGCGCTACGAGGCCGCCCTTGAAGAGTACCTGGCGGTGTTGAAACAGGACCGCGCCTTTGAGGACGACGGCGCCCGCAAGGCCATGGTGCAGATCTTCGAGGTGCTGGGACGGAGCGAGCTGGCCGACCGGTTCCGGTCGGAGATGGCCAAGGTCCTGTTCAGCTAGCCAGCCTTTCCCCGGTCGGTCTCGTTCTTCCGGGCCGGCCTCTTACCCGTGTGCCCGGGCGGCCTCCGTGGACGCCACCGCGGTGGCGTCCAGCCGCGCATGCAGCCGCGGGTAGAACCGCAACGGGTTCTCGAACAGGATCTTGTGCTTCAGCTCGGCGGTCATGTCGTCGCGCCCCATCAGGTACGGGATGTCCTCGCTGAAGTCCCGTTGATCCCGTTCGTGGGGATAGTCGGAGGCCCAGAGCAGGGTATGCTCCGGCACCAGCCGGGCGGTTTCGGGCAACAGCGTCTCCTCCACCTCCGCGGCGAAGTAGATGTTGCCTTCCCGGAAGTATTCGCTGGGCTTGCGCTTGCAGTTCGGCGAGTAGTGTCCCTTCCGCTCGTACTCCTCGTCCAGGCGGTCCATCATGTAGGGGACCCATCCCGCGCCGCATTCCAGCACGCCGAACCGGAGCTTGGGGAACATCTCGAACACGCCTTCGCAGATCATCGCCACGATTTGCCGGAACTGCGCGAACGGGTGCTCCAGGGTGTGCGCCACCATGAAGTTCCGGGTGTCGTCAATGCCGAGATCCGGAAAGCTCATGCCGCCGTGGGGCGACACCGGCACGTCCAGCCGCTGGGCCTCTTCCCACAAGGGGTGGAAGTCGGGTCCGCTGAAGAGCTTCCCCGCCGGCGTGGCGGAAGGCAGCACCGCGCCCACCATCCCCAACTCCTCCACCGCACGGCGCAGCTCCTTCACGGCCTCGTCGATGTCCTGGATCGGCAGCAGCGCCACGCCCACCAGGCGCGGGCTCACGCGCATGAACCGGTCGTGCAGCCAGTCGTTGTAGGCCCGGGCCATGGTGATGGCCCACTCGTGGTCCCGGATGGCCGCGTGGGTCAATCCCTGGGTCGGGTACAGCACGGTCAGCTCGATGCCGTTCTTGTCGAGGAAATCGAGCCAATGCTGGGCGTTGGGTCCGGTGCCGGCGCCGACCCAGCCGCCCGGCTGCCTCAGCGAACGAAGGTAGCCGTCCATGGTCAGGCCCGGCCAGAAACCGTATGAACGATGCCATTCCAGCTTCGCGTAGGGCCCGCCGATGTAGTCGCGCAGCTCCTCGTCGAGCTCCATCACGTGCCCGTCGGCGTCGATGATTCGTTGTTGGGACATGGTTTCTTCCTCTCGCTGGACAGTAGATCGCGTATCGTGAATGGTAGATACTAACCCGGATGCGATGCTCCGGCAAGCTGGCAAGATCCACGGAAAGCAGGCTGGCGGGGCCGAATGGGGGGTCGGTGGCGGTAGCTTGGCAGAGTCCGATTTGTTACCCTGTGGGCCTCGTGTGGGAGGCACCGTGACCCGTTCCAAAGAGGAGATGCACATGATGTCGAGACTTGGAATGATGCTCCTGGCGGCCGTGGTATTGATGGCCTCGGTGACCGCGGCGTGGGCGCAACGCGGTACCGACGGCGAGCTCAGGATGCTCTACTGGCAGGCGCCGTCGGTCCTGAATCCGTTCCTCTCCGGCGGAACCAAGGACATCCATGCCGCGGCGTTCGTCATTGAGCCGCTGGCGCGCTACGACGACAACGCCAACATGGTCCCGGCGCTGGCGGCGGAGATCCCCACCGTCGAGAACGGCGGCGTGGCGGCCGACCTCAAGTCGGTCACCTGGAAGCTCCGGAAGGGCGTCACCTGGTCCGAC
>JAPOQB010000119.1 GCA_026710965.1 Deltaproteobacteria bacterium
CGGCCGACCAGATCCAGGTTGAGAAGCGGCCGGAACAGCGGCTTGCCCACGGTCAGCCACACGCCGTCCCGGCCGGCGTACCTCCCGTAGTAATGCTGCGTTATCCCGATGCTGAAGTTGAGCACTTGCGCCCGGTTGGCGGCCGCGTGGTCTATCGCCTGCAGGGGCTGTCCGCCGCCGGCGAGCTGTATTGGCATGATCGAGGCTTGCGGCGCGACGCCGTGGACGTTGTAGGTGGGAATCGCGCCGCCGCCGGCCGCTCTTATCTCGAAAGTCCCTCCGGCATTGTCCCTGGCCCCCGCGGCAAGCAGGGCGACATAGGTGCCGTGCCCTGTCCCAAGATCCCCCGCCCGGCCCGGCTCGAACACGTTGGCGTTTCGATTGCGCACGTGACGCGGCGCCCTGATCCTGCCCGCCAGGTCGGGGTGGGTCGGGTCCAGGCCGTCATCCGCCACCGCGATGGTGACGTCCTGGCCGAAGTAGCCGCGCTGGTAGGCCTCGTCCGCCGAGATGGCGTCCAGGCCGTGGTGGCCCTGGTACTCCCGGGTGCGGTAGTCACGGCCGTCGGATGGATTGGGGGCGCCGAGAGCCGTGGCCCGGAACGTGAGTCCGACCGGGTTCGGGGTGGTGGGCGCAGGCGGCCCGCCGCGAGGCCGCCCGCCGCCGTCATCGGAGCCGCTGCAACCGCCTGCCGCGAGCATGACGCATGCCAGTAGTAGCAACCCGCCGGCACGGCAACGGGTGGACCACGAGCGGGGAACGCCCTTGCGCCGGCGTCCACCAATGACGACGGGCCACTTGGCCTGACTGAAATAGCCGGGTCCTGGCGGACGCAATCTGGTGCAGCCCCTGCTCGCCGTGTCCCCATGACTCCTTCGGCCATCGAACCATTCGCACGTCTTGCCGTGACCCTTGTGCTGCGCCTGAATCTCCGGTCTGCTCATTACTTCTCCCCTTTTCCATCAGGCCTTCAGGAGGTTCTTGGGCGTGTCGGGGTGGGTGGTGGCAGGGGTTTGGAGGGACGGCCGGTTTCGACACTCTCACGTTTCCCTTCGGCTTTCATCGCGTGGTGGCGCGCGTAGATTGCTTTTTTGGGGGAGGGTCCCGGGCTTGATCCGCTGCGGCGTGCAAGTCCGTCTGGCTGCGTTCCCATTTTGGGGAGAGAAACACGAAACTCCGCATTGCCGTTTGGTGCTTCCCGTCAGATGTGGTCGAGTGTGTTCAGGGAGCCCATGGAGTTTCGGTTCGGCTTCTTTGCAGGGCCATCCGTAGGTGATGTCGCAGTTCAACACCGCATTCAGATCATCAAAGGTCCGCGCACGCCGCATCCTTTCGCACACTCCCTCGAGGGTGAGGGCCGGGAGGCGGTAGCCCTCCGACCCTCGGCACCCCACGAAGGGGGCTCGCGCGGTGCCTATCCGTACGACGGCCCGTGATCAAGGCCGCTATGGTCACATGGGCCGCCACCAAGTGTAGAGTAGTTGTTGGCCCCCGTAACATTTGTGGTCAAAGACTGTCAATACGTTCAGCCGTCGAATCGTAAGCGGTGCCGCTGGGGCACGTTGACTTTCAGAGAGAGTCGGGGGTGAAGGCCCAGGGCAAGAGTTCGTCGATGCGTGAGGCGGGGTGGCCTGAGGCGATGGCCTTGAGGGTAGCCCTGAGGTAGGCGTAGGGTTCGAC
>JAPOQB010000628.1 GCA_026710965.1 Deltaproteobacteria bacterium
ATCTGAACCCGGGGCAAACCTACCACGAGATCGTGGTCGTCAATCCGTTCTGAGGCGGGTTACCAGATGGTCTGTGAATAGAACGCGCGGATCGCGGAGTCGGAGGTGACAAGCGGGCAGGCGTGCAGGCTCGCGGTTGCCACGATCGTCCGGTCGGCGGGGTCCCGATGATCCCAGCCGAGCGCGATGTTCTTGAGCCAGGTCGGGACATCCACGGGAAGAATATCCACGCGGTCGATTGTTTCCAGTTTGTCCGTGAACTCCTGGATGGAAACCGGGATGAACAGCCTTTCCCGTTTCACCTTGATACCGATCTCCCAAATGGAGATGGAACTGAGGGAGATGCGGTCGGTGCCGGAGATCGCCTGTGCTGCAGGCTCGGAGAGGCGGGCCCGGTCCAGGGTCCAGAAAATGAGCGCCGAGGTGTCCAGAACGATCATTTACGATGCGGCCCATTCGTCGGTGGTCGGTGTGTCGATGTCTTCACGGTAGACAACCTCGCCCTGAACCGCACCAAACACTTCTTCCACGGCCTTCTTTCGATCGATGGGTTGAATCCGCAGGACCGGGCGATTGTGATCCGTGACGATCAGTTCCTCGCCGCTCTCTTCGATGTCGCGGAAGATTCGAAGCATGTTCGCCTTGAGCTTGCTTTTCGAGATGGAAGTCATTCCGCTTCTCCTGTAATGACCATGGTCACATCCCTGGTCACATATCAGTCGCAGCCGTTCTCGTCAATCTCCCCTTGTCTGGCTGAGCTGGTGTCGATTCGGCCAGGAATGCGACAGTTTGTGCTATGCTGAGAACTCGTCCATGAACCACACTGACCAAACGCACCCGTCGGCCGATGCGCCCTCGAACACCATCACGCGAGATCCTGTGTGCGGGATGGAGGTTTCTCCTTCGTCCGGCAAACCGTCGCTCGAGCATCTCGGGCAGCGGTATCACTTCTGCTGCGAGGGGTGCCTCGGGAAGTTCAGTGCGGCGCCCGCGGACTACATTGAGGCGAAGGATCCGGTCTGCGGCATGACGGTCCAGCGCGCCACCGCGCGGTACCTGGCCCGTCACGACGGGCAACGGTTCTACTTCTGCTCCGGGCATTGTCAAGCGCGCTTCGAGGGCTCGCCGGAGGAGTTTCTCGGTCCCCGCTCGGAACCGGAGCCGGTTCCGGAAGGCGTCAAGTACACGTGTCCGATGGACCCGGAGATCGTCCGCGACGCTCCGGGCGACTGCCCCGTCTGCGGCATGGCCCTCGAACCCATGATGCCGACCGCGGATGCCGGGCCCAATCCGGAGCTGGCGGACTTCCGGCGGCGCCTCTGGATCGGCGCGCCCCTCGGCCTCGCTACCCTGGTCCTGGAGATGGGCGGACACCTGGGGCTGCCCATGGCGGAATGGCTGGGACCGCTCCTGCACGTCTGGCTCCAGTTCCTGCTGGCGACCCCGGTGGTGGCGTGGGTGGCGCTGCCGTTCTTCAAGCGCGGCTGGTCTTCGGTGGTCAACCGCAGTCCCAACATGTGGACCCTGATCGCCCTCGGCGCCGGAGCGTCCTACCTTTTCAGCGTGGCGGCCGTCCTGGCGCCGGCGCTCTTCCCGGAATCGGTGCGCGGGCCGCACGGGCTGCCCCCGGTCTACTTCGAGGCCGCGGCGGTCATTCTCATCCTGGTGCTCGTCGGCCAGATATTCGAGCTCTCCGCCCGCGAGCGCACCGGCGGCGCGATCCGGGCGCTTCTGGACCTGGCGCCCAAGACCGCGCGGCGGGTGACGGACGAGGGCGACGAGGACGTGCCCCTCGAAGCGATACAGGTGGGCGACCGGCTGTTGGTGCGGCCCGGGGAGAGCTTACCGGTGGACGGCGTCGTCGTCGAAGGTCGCTCGGCGGTGGACGAGCGGCTTTTGACGGGCGAGCCGATCCCGGTGGAGAAGGCGGTGGGGGACCCCGTGACCGGCGGTACCATCAACCAGGCGGGCTCGTTGGTCATGCGCGCCGAGGGGGTCGGCGCCGATACGGTGCTGGCGCGGATCGTCGACATGGTGGCCGCGGCGCAGCGCAGCCGCGCTCCGGTCCAGGCCCTGGTGGACCGCGTCGCGAGCTGGTTCGTGCCGGCGGTGGTGGCGGTATCGGTGATCTCGTTTGTCGTGTGGCTGGTCATCGGCCCCGTCCCCGCCCTCGCCCATGCCGTGGTGGCGGCCGTGAGCGTCCTCGTCATCGCCTGCCCGTGCGCCTTGGGGCTCGCCACGCCCATGTCGATCATGGTGGCGACCGGGCGGGGCGCCGGAGCGGGTGTGCTGGTGCGGGATGCCGCGGCACTGGAGAGCTTGGCGAAGGTCGACGTGCTGATCGTGGACAAGACCGGCACCCTGACCGAAGGGAAGCCCGAGCTGACCGATGTGATCGCCGCGGACGGCGGCATGGATGAAGCGGAAGTCCTTTCTTTCGCGGCTTCTCTCGAACGCGGATCGGAGCACCCGTTGGCGGAGGCGATCCTCGCCGGCGCCCAGGCGCGGGGCGCCGTGCTTCATGACACCACCGACTTCGAGGCCGTCCCCGGAAAGGGCGTCCGCGGCCGGGTCGCGGGCCGGGCGGCGACCCTGGGCAATCTGGCGCTGATGGGCGAGTTGGGAGCCGGCCCCGGCGAGTTCGCGGGCGCCGCCGAACGGCTGCAGGAAGCGGGCAAGACCGTCATGTTCGTTGCCGTGGACGGTGAACTAAAGGGTCTGGTGGCGGCGGCGGACCGGGTCAAGCCCACCACCCGCGAGGCCATCGGCAGGCTCCGCCGCTCGGGGCTCCGCATCATGATGATGACCGGAGACAGCCCCCGGGCCGCGCGGGCCGTGGCCGCCGACCTCGACATCGACGATTGGCGGGCCGAAGCGGCGCCGGAGGACAAGCGGGACCTCGTCGCCGAGTTGAAGGCCGGCGGCCGTCACGTGGCCATGGCGGGCGACGGTATCAACGACGCACCCGCCCTCGCCGCCGCCGACACCGGCATCGCCATGGGCACCGGCGCGGACGTGGCCATCAAGAGCGCCGGGGTCACCCTGATGCGCGGCGATCTCAACGGCATCGTCCGCGCCCGTTTGCTGGCCCGCGCCACCTTGAGCAACATCCGGCAGAACCTTTTCTTCGCCTTCGTCTACAACACGGTGGGCGTCACCATCGCGGCCGGGGTCTTCTACCCGATGTTCGGCGTGCTGCTGTCGCCCATGGTCGCCGCCGCCGCCATGAGCATGTCGTCGGTGTCGGTGGTGGGAAACGCGCTGCGGCTGAGGCGCATCCGGCTCGGGTGAAGACGGGGACCGAGTGCCCCCTCACGAGCGCTGGCCCCGCCACGGTCTCGACCGTCGCGACCCGGGATCTCCCGTCACGGCCAGGCCAGCAGACCCTGGTCCGGTGTGGTCCGGCGAAGGAAGTCCTCCACCGGCAGGCACCAGACGTCGTCGATCCGCAGCCGTTCCCGGCCGCGATAGAGCAGGGCGGTCTCTGCCTCGGGATATTCGTCGCGAAAAGCCCTGAGAGCGCGGAGGTCGCCGGACTGGACCCGGCCGGCGTTCTTGACCTCGAATGCCTGGAGCCCCAATTCTCCGTAGACCACGAAGTCGACTTCGGTCCCGCCGCGCGTGCGCCAGAAGAATATTTCCATGTCGTGCCTGGAATACGCGGCCCACGCCCGGAGATGCTGAGCCACCAACCCTTCCAGGGCCTGGCCGTCTATCTCGTCAGGGCGGTCAAGCGGCCCCTTGGGGCGTAACGAGCGGAACACGCCGGCGTCGAACAGGTAGATCTTCTCGTGGGTGACGGTGGCGCGCTTTGCGCGTTTGCGAAAGGCGGGCAGCCGGAAAGCCAACAGGAGGTCCTCCAGGATGCCGACATAGCCGGCAACGACCTTGCGTTCGACCTCGCATTCCCTGGCCACCGCCGAAACATTCAACAAGCTGCCATGGGAAAAACTGACGGCTTCCAGAAACCGAGTGAAATTCCCGACGTTCCGTGTCAGCCCTTCCGCCCGTACTTCCTGTTCGAGATACAGGCTCGCGTAGGCGGCCAGGACGTCCGCGGGGTCGATGGCTGCCATGACCAAGGGCAGCAAACCCGTTTGTAGTGCTTGTCCGAGGTCGAAATCAGATAACTCCGCTGCCATGAACGGGTGCATGGTGCGGCGCACGGCCCGTCCTCCCAGGAGGTCGATACCCCCGCGCCGAAGCTTTCGGGCGCTGGATCCGGTCAAAACGAAGCGGAGCGGTGAAGGCTCCTCCATCAGAGCGTGAACCACGGTCAGCAGCTCCGGGATCCGTTGGATCTCGTCGATGACCACGGCTTCCGCCCCGGGCGAGCCGGCGAGCAGTTCTCGAAGCCGTTCGGGACGGGCGTTCAGGCTGCGATGAAGGGCCGGTTCGAGCAGGTCCAGGAACAGGGCATCAGGGAGCCGGTGGCGCAACCATGTGGACTTTCCAGTCCCGCGAGGACCGAACAGGAAACAACTCTGAGCCGGAATATCGAAAAATCGACTTCTAAATTCCATTTTGCGTCCAAAATTGGAAGTATAGATTCCAATAATGGAGCATTTGGAACCAAATATCAACGCGCGTTTATCACACCTCGTAGTACCCGTTCATGATGGCTTCGTGCCAGACCTTGGTGATCACCGGGCAGACGCCCAAGGGCAGTCCTTCCTCGGTGGCCCAGTAGGAATGGATGCCGGTGCCGATCTCGACGACGCGTACCTTGGGGGCCGGGTTCATGGCGGCGTACTCCGTCTTGACGATCTGGTTGTACTTCTCGGGCGTGTGGTCGCGGCTGAACTTGTTGATGCCGTAGAGGAGCGGCGGGATGGGCTTTCCCGGGAGTGGGCGGCCGTAGCCCAGGTAGCGGTCCACCAGGGCCTGGGTCTCCTCGGCATTCATCTTGAGGCGTTCGGCCGTGACCTTGGCGGCTTCGGTGAGGCACGGGTGGCTGTCGCTGTGGAGCCAGTTCTCGGCCTTGAACTGGGGGAAGCGCTTGGCCCGCTCCCACATCTCGAAGATCTCTTCCATCAACTGCGCCAGCCTGAAGAGCGGCTTCGCCCCTTCCTGCATCGCCACCTCGGCGCCCTTGTAGCGCGCCAGC
>JAPOQB010000638.1 GCA_026710965.1 Deltaproteobacteria bacterium
ATCACACGGACCGGGAGCTCGAGAAGGACAGCATCCCCAAGTCCAAGGTCATCTGCCCCAAGGTGGTGTCCCGTGACGTGTGGAAGCTCGCGGACGTGAAGCCCCACTGGGAACAATTGAAGCTACAGAGCTGGATAGAGGTGGACGGCCAGCGAACGCTCTACCAGGAGGGATCCCTGGCCGACTTCCTGACCGTTGCCGACTTTCTTGACGGCGTGAGGTCCGTGGTGGCGGACGGATCGCTGGACGGCATGGTGCTGTACATGGGGACCATGCCCAGCCTGGGCGGGAAGCTCCTGTTCTCGCCCACCTTCGAGGGCCGGCTTTCCGATGACGTCCTCGGGCGCGAGCTGTCGTTGCGCTACAGCATCAACCCCATGGACTGGCTCCTGTAGCCGCTCCCCGGCGGCCGCCGACACCCGAGGCAACTATCGTGAGTGACCAACGAGACCGACGGATCCGCGTCGCATCCATCCAGATGGGCATGGACGACGGCGGCAAGGACTCCAACATCCAGCGCGCCGCGGCCCTCATCGACGGCGTGGACGCGGCCGACCTGATCCTCCTGCCGGAGATCTGGAACGTGGGCTATTTCGCCTTCGACGACTACGGAGCCCAGAGCGAAAGCCTGTCGGGTCCCACCGTCTCCATGCTGCGGGAGAAGGCGGCGGCCAAGGGCTGCTACCTCTTCGGCGGAAGCATCGTGGAGGCGGACGGCGGTGCCTACTACAACACCAGCGTCCTCATTGACCCGCGGGGAGAGATCGCCGGCACCTACCGCAAGATCCATCTCTTCGGGTACCAGTCCGAGGAGGCGCGGCTCCTGACGCGGGGCGAAGCGCCCACGGTGGTAGACACCGAGCTGGGGAAGCTCGGGCTCTCGACCTGCTATGACCTGCGGTTCCCCGAGCTGTACCGCCGGATGGCGGTCATGGGAGCCGAGGTCTTCCTGGTGGCTTCGGCTTGGCCGTATCCGCGGCTCGAGGCCTGGCTCATGTTCAACCGCGTGCGGGCGCTGGAGAACCAGGTCTACCTGGTGTCCAGCAACTGTACCGGCAGCAACCGGGGCAAGGCTTTCGTCGGGCACAGCACGGTGGCCGATCCCTGGGGAACGGCATTGGCCGCCGGCGGCGACGGTGAATGCATCGTGCGGGCGGAGTTGGAGCTGGGCCGGATTCCGGAGATCCGCACCACGTTCTCGGCGTTCAACGACCGGGTCCTGATCGACTGAAGGTTGGGGAGAAATCCGGCGTATTGTGATGGTGCCCTTCGACTTCGCTTCGCGAAGCCTGTCCTGAGCTTGTCGAAGGGCTCAGGATGAACGGGGGAGTGATCCCACAACGGGTCCCACAACCGTTCGTCCTGAGCGTAGCGAAGCGAAGTCGAAGGACGCCATCATCCATCATCAGAGTTTCCTTAGATTCAAGATTCAAGGGAGGAAAGAGATGCCGAAGGAAGAAAGAGAGTTTTTCGATACCAGCACCATCGACTGGAAACCCGTGGGCGCGGGCTCGGGGGCCGCGGCCGAGGGGATCACGGAGAAGATCCTGAGTCACGATCCGGAAACGGGAGACTACGCCCGCATGGTCAACTTCTCGGCCGGCGTGGAAACCGATGAAACCATCGAGCATGACTTCTGGGAAGAGGTCATCATCATCGAGGGCAGCCTCATCGATACCCGCATCAACCAGGAGTTCACCAAGGGCATGTACGGCTGCCGCCCGCCGGGCATGAAGCACGGCCCCTACCGGAGCCCCAACGGCTGCATCACCTTCGAGCTCCGTTACTACAAGAAGTAACCCCGCCGAACACGGCCAGATGGCGCAATTCACCACCGTCGGCCGATCCATCCGCCGCGCGGAAGGGGCGGAGAAGGTTACCGGGAAGGCGCGGTTCACGGGTGACCTGGACTTTCCCGGGCTGCTGGAGGGCAGGGTCCTCCGCAGCCCGTTCCCCCATGCACTGATCGAAAGCATCGACGTGCGCGAAGCCCAAGCGCTCCCGGGCGTCCACGGCGTGCTGAGCCGGGAGTCGGTCAAGGACATCGATCCCTACTACGGCCACTGCCTGCGGGACCGGCCGCTCATCGCCACTGACCGGGTGCGCTACGTCGGCGAGCCGGTGGTGGCGGTGGCGGCCGAGAGCGGCGACATCGCCGAGGCCGCGCTGGCGCTGGTCCGCGTGCGCTACCAGGAGGTTCCGGCCGCGGCCACCATGGACGAGGCGTTGGCGCCGGAGGCGCCGGCGCTGCACGATGCCAACGCCCTGGCCGGGGAATACCACGAGCTGGCCTCCCTGGAGGAAGAGGCGCGGCTCAACGTCTGCCACCACGAGCGGTTGGATGCCGGCGACGTCGCCGCGGCTTTCGCCGAGGCCGACGCGGTCTTCGAGGACACCTTCGAGTTCCCGATGATCTGTCACTACTCCCTGGAGCCCCACACCGCAGTGGCCCGGTTCGACGGTGACGAGATCGCCTTGTGGACCTCCTCCGCGCACCCGTTCCTCATCCGCGCCGAGATCGCCCAGATGTTCCGGGTGCCGATGCCCAACGTGCGGGTGACCGTGCCCTACGTCGGCGGCGCCTTTGGCGGCAAGTCCTACTTCAAGATCGAGCCCTTGGCGGTGGCGTTGGCGCGAACGGCCGGGGGGCGTCCCGTGCGCCTGGCCCAGAGTGTGTCCGAGTCGATGCTGACCATCCGGCGCCACTCGTCCCGCTGTCGGGTCAAGACCGGGGTCCGGCGGGACGGCACCGTGGTGGCGCGGGAAGCGGAGCTGTATCTGGACACGGGCGCCTACGCCGACAACGGCCCGCGGGTGGCCAAGCGCGTGGCCACGCGTATCCACGGGCCCTACCGCATTCCCCACTACCGCATCGACGTTTACGCCGTGTATACCAACACCGCGCCCGCGGGCTCCATGCGCTCCATCGGCGGACCCCAGTCGATCTTTCCGCTGGAGTCCCACATGGACGACGTCGCCCGGGGCCTGGAGTTGGACCCGTTGGCGTTCCGTCTCAAGAACCTGCTGCGCCGCGATGAGGAGTTGAAGCCCGGCGCCAAGCCCATGGACGCGGACCTGCACATGGACCTGCGCAAGCTGGCCTCGATGGTGGAGTGGGATGAGGCCAAGGGTCCGCCGGCGGACAACCTGGGTATCGCCGTGGGGGTCACCGACTCCGAGGCCATGCCGGTCTCCACCGCCATCCTGCGTCTCCTGAGCGACGGCCGCGTGGTGCTCATGGCCGGGAGCACCGAGGTGGGGCAGGGAGCCCGCACCGTTCTGAGCCAGGTGGCGGCGGAGGGGTTGCGTCTGCCGCCGGAACGGATCGTCATGCGCGCCACCGACACCGACGTCACGCCGTTCGACCGTTCCACCGGCGCCAGCCGCTCCACCACCGTGATGGGCACCGCGGTGAAGTTCGCCGCCGAGGATCTCCTCGACCAGGTCCGGCGGGCCGCCGCCGAGGTCCTGGAGTGCGACCCGGGTGAAGTGACCCTCGAAGGCGGCTGGGCCGAGGCCACCGGGCAACGCATGGACTACGGCGCCGTAGTGCGGGCGTACTTCGCCATGCCCGGGGGCGAGTTCATCGGCCGGGGTTACGTGCGCGCAGGCGGCGGCATCCCCGCGCAGTTCCCGGTGTTCTGGGAGACCGGCATGGGCGCTGCTTCAGTGGCCGTGGACAGGGAGACGGGCGAGATACGGGTGCCGCGCTACGCCAGCGTCGCCGACGTCGGCAAGGCCATCAACCGGCTGCAGGCCGAGGCCCAGGACGAGGGCGCCGCCATCATGGGCCTGGGCCATACCCTGTGCGAGAGCCTGCTCTACGACGGAGGCCAACCTCTCAACCCCAACCTCATCGACTACAAGGTGCCGGCTTTCACCGACATGCCGCGCCGTTTCGAGGTGGCCTTGATGGAGAACGCCGACGGCCCCGGCCCCTGGGGCGCCAAGGGCATGGGAGAATCCGGCATCGTCGCGGTGGCGCCGGCCGTGGCTAACGCCGTCGCCCGGGCCACGGGGGTCCGTATTCGCGAGCTGCCGCTCACGCCGGAGCGTGTCTGGAGGGCTCTCAACGGCAAAGTTTGAGGAATGAATGCGTCGCGCGGAGACACGCGTTTTCCGGAGTTAGGGAACTGCTGTCGATTGAATGGCGTCCTTCGACTTCGCTACGCTACGCTCAGGACGAACGGGAACGGGTTCCCACCGTTCGTCCTGAGCATGTTAAGGCCTCACGGCCCAGGGTCCATGGCAGTAACTGGGCTGCAAACCACTCGTTCGCCCTGAGCGTAGTGAGGCGCAGCCGAACGAAGTCGAAGGGCGCAAGCTTGCAGTTTACTTGGAAGCGTAGCGTAGCGACGTCGAAGGACGCCATCATCCAACGTTGGCAAACGATCAGCGTTTCCCTAATTACCGCAGGAGCACACCATGAGATTCGGTATCCAGCTCAATCCCCAGGTTTCCATCGACAAGCCTCCCGAAACCCTCATGCCGACGCTGGCGGAGCAGACCCGGGTGGCGGACGACGCCGGCTTCGAAGCCATCACCATGGGCCAGCACTACAACATCCCCGGCTTCCAGCGGCTGCACCAGGTGCCGCTCTTGGGGCGGTTGTGCGCGGAGGCCAAGCGGGCCGGCATTGGCACCGCCACCACGCTCCTCGGCCTCCACGACCCGGTCATCATCGCCAAGGAACTGGCCACCCTCGACGTCATGAACGAGGGCCGTTCCGTCTTCTCCTTCGGCCTCGGTTACCGGCAGCAGGAGCTG
>JAPOQB010000819.1 GCA_026710965.1 Deltaproteobacteria bacterium
CGGCTCGCACCATATCGACACCGCGCGCTACCTGGTCGGTGAGATCGACGAGGTCATGGCCATCGCCAGGGTCAACGTGCCCGAGGTGGAGGGCCACCGGGTCGAGGTGGACGACGCCTTCGCCTCCATCGTCACGTTCGCGAACGGCATGGTCGGCACCATCGAGGCGTCCCGCGTCGCCGCCGGCTACGGCCACTTCGGCAGCGTCGAGGTGGACTGCACCGGTGGCTCGCTCCGCTACCAGGTCGGCAAGCTGAACGAGCTTCAGATCGCGGAGGGCCGCGATCAGGGCTTTCGCACCATCCAGGTGATCAAGCCGGAGCACCCGTTGGCCGAATTCTGGTGGGACGGCGGCGTGCAGGGCAGCCACCCGATCGGCTGGGTCGAGTGCTTCGTGCACCAGGTCCACCACTTCGTCGGCGCGGTGATCGGCCAGCACGAAGTATCCCCTCTCGCCGCGACCTTCCGGGACGGCTACCGCGTGGCGGAAGTCGTCGATCACATGATCGAGTCGTGGGGCTCGGGCCAGCGCATCCCGGTCAGGTATCGGGACGTTTAGAGCGCGTTCGACTTTCACGGACGCGCGACAGGCCGCGTCTTCGGGCGCGTGCGCGACGGACAGCGCCGCGCAGACCATGACCTTGGTGAGAAGTCCGGGCTGGAGCGTATCCGTCTTGCACGGAAAGGTTTTAGCCCGGTCCATTCCGGTCTACGCCGGCACAAGGTGGCCCAAAGTGGGACAAGGTGGCCCAATTTGGAGTGGGGGGTCAAACTTCAAAGCCGATTGACAGCCAGATTCCGGCTCTCCAGATGCAGCTTAATCACGGCACGAAATTTAGGGCGGTTTCCCGCCCTCTGAATTGTCTCTAATCCGGCCGTTTCAGCGGTCACGCAGGGCCATTGCAGCGCCCCGTGCGCCGCGACTTTCCGTCAGGCGTGCCTTGCCAGGCGGCGCCGCCGGGCGGCCTCGGGGGCGGATAAGCCTTTGACTGGTAGGCGAATTGGGTGGCCGTCCCTCTATATCCCGATATATCCCGGTCCGTCCCGCATGCGCCGCGTCTTTCCGTCGGTTACACGCAGGATAATCCGGCGAGCGCATGGCGTCTGCGCCGTTCTTTTCCGTCGGCTACACTCTCCGCCCCTGGGGGCGGAGAGGGCCGGTGTGAGGTGGGGGTTTTCCGGACCGCAACGCGTATGAAATGGGGCACCTTGCGCCAACCGGATACGATCCCGTCTGGTCGGATAGTGCGATAAAGCAAGCGCCACCGTGCGGGCTGGGCCCCGGCGTCGCTCGGATCAAGTCTCTTCGTGTTGAGGGTGGAAGAGGACCTTGCCCGCCTCATCGAAGAGCAGGCAGTGCTCGGGGTTGGGCGCCGCATGGAGCCGGTCGCCGACCCGGCCCGCGAAGCCGGGCTCGACCAAAGCGTGCAGCTTGTTCCGCTCGTTGTCCTCCAGAATCACCACCGATTCCCGCCCCAGGTGCTCGACGGCGAAGACGGTGACCGGAATTGCGGCCTCCGCGGCATCGGCCTGAATGTGCAGATGCTGCGGCCGGACCCCGAGCGTTGCCGGCCCGGCGGCACCGACGGGTGTGCCCGGCACGAATGCGAAGTCCTTGGCGACGAAGGGGGTCCGGCCTTCCTGCGCGGCGATCTCGCCTGTGATCAGGTTCATCGGCGGCGAGCCCACGAAGCCGGCGACGAAGAGCGTGGCCGGGCGGTTGTAGATCTCGTCGGGCGTGCCGATCTGCTCCAGCCGGCCTTCGTTCATGACCGCAATGCGGTCTCCCATGGTCATCGCCTCCACCTGGTCGTGGGTGACGACGACCATGGTGGTGCCCAGGCGCTTCTGCAGGTTGACCAGCTCGGCGCGAAGC
>JAPOQB010000094.1 GCA_026710965.1 Deltaproteobacteria bacterium
CGAGATGTTCGGCGCGGTGAACGCCACCGACCCCCAGACCGGCCGCAACTTCGAGGAGGTGGTGCCGATCTTCGAGTCCGTCCCGGGCCTGAGCGACGAGGACCGCTACAACATCACCGAAGGCAACGCCAAGCGGCTCTACGGACTACCGTAGGTGAACCAGAACGGCCCTGCCCGGCCACGGCTGCGCAACCGCCCCGACAGCCCTTGGGCGGGCGGGCCGACGGAGACATCATGATCGACTTTCTCTTCCCCAACCACGTCATGGGCACGCATACCCTTCGACTCGTGGCCGAATCCCAGCAGGGGGGCGGCGACGTCTTCGACATCGCGCGGCTGTGCCGCGACATCGAGCCCGGCAACAAGAAGGGCTGGGAGCGCGCCTGGCTCGACATGGCCCGGCGGACCGAGGACCTGGCCCGGGAGGCGCTGTCCAAGGGACACGAACACACCGCCATGCAGTTCTTCTTCCACGCGAACCAGTACTACCGCATGTCCGACACGCTTCTCACCATCGAGGAGAACGACGTCAGGGCGGAGCGGTTCAAGATGTGCCAGGCGAACTTCCGCGCGGCCGCGGCGCTGCACAAGCCGCCCGTGGAGGTGATCACCGTGCGCTGCGGCGACGAGGAGTACGACGGCTACTTCTGCCACCCCAAGTACCCGGCCTCCGGCCAGTGGCCCGCGGTCTTCCTCATCGGCGGCGCCGACGCCTTCGCCGAGGAGATCTTCTTCAGCGGCCGGCAGGTGCTGGAGTACGGCTGGGCGCTGCTGCTGGTAGACACGCCCGGACGGGGCTCGTCCATGTACGTCAAGGGCATTACCACGCGGCCGGACTACGAAGTGCCCGCCAAGGCGTGCATCGACTACCTGGTGTCGCGGCCGGAGGTGGACCCGGACCGCATCGGCCTCATCGGCATCAGCATGGCCGGCTACTACGCGCCCCGTCTCGCCGCGTTCGACCCGCGCATCAAGGCGCTGGTGGGCTGGAGCGGCTGCTACAGCGTGCTGGACGACCTCTACGACTTCTGCGAACACCTCCAGCCGGTGGTGCAGCGGCTGCTGGGCGGAGTGACCGACGAAGTGGCCCGGGAGCGCCTCAAGGATTTCACCATGGAAGGCGTGGCGCAGAACATCACCTGCCCGACGCTTATCACCCACGGCGCCGCCGACCGGCTAATGCGCCTGGAGGGCGCCAAGCGCCTGTACGACGAGATCGGCAGCGAGGACAAGACCCTCCAGGTCTATGAAGATGTCCGGAGCGGCGGCGCCATCCATTGCAGCCACGACTACTGGGGGCACAACGTGCCCTTCATGCTGGACTGGATGCAGGACCGGCTCTAGGTAGCGTCCTTCGACTTCGCTTCGCTACGCTCAGGACGAACGGTATATAAACCAGTGGGTTATGACCTCAGCAAACAAGCACAAGGTCTGACCCCAACGAAGGAGAAGTCATGGCCAAGGGATCGGTGGTTTCGATACAGATCGCGAAGGACGCCAAGGGCGACATGGAGAGTCTTCAGGAGGTCCTCGCGATAGAAGGCAAGGGCCTCGAAGGAGACCGCTACTGCAATCAGGTGGGCAGCTACTCGCACAACCCGGGTCCGGACCGGGAG
>JAPOQB010000102.1 GCA_026710965.1 Deltaproteobacteria bacterium
GACACCGCCCGGGCCACCGTGCCGGTCATGGCGCGCGCCTTCGACCTCCAGGAGGTGCGCGTGCTGTCCCGCCGTCCCGAGACCCGGGAAGCCTTTGCCCGGGAGGTGGGCGAAGAGTTGTCCCTGAACGTCGTCCCCTGCGACACCGCCCCCCAGGCGCTGGACGGGGCCGATCTGGTGGTCTCCGCCACCACCACCTCCGAGCCCTTCGTCAAGCAGGAATGGATCTCCGAGGGGGCCTTCGTCTACTCCATCGGCAAGCACCAGGAGCTCGAAAGCGCCGCCTACAAGGACATGGGCAAGCTGGTGGTGGACAGTTGGGCCCAGTGCAAGAAGAAGTCGGATATCGACAGGATGCTCCGGGAAGGGTTCCTCACCGCCGAGGACGTGTACGCCGAGCTACCGGACGTCCTGGCCGGAAAGGTCCCCGGCCGGGAAGACGACCGGGAACGAATCTTCATGCGCGCCATCGGACTGGTGAACCAGGACATCTCGCTGGCCGCGTGGCTCTACCGGAAGGCGCTGGAGGAAGGCGCGGGGACGCGGCTGCCCTACTAGCGGAACTCCGATGATGGCGTCCTTCGACTTCGCTTCGCTACGCCTGTCCTGAGCCTTGTCGAAGGGCTCAGGACGAACGGGGGGATGAACCCGGGGAGATGAACCGGGGCGTGAGCGGGGATGAACCGGAGAATGAGCGGGGGAATGTTTCCAAACCGTTCGTCCTGAGCGGAGCGTCAGCGAAGCGAAGTCGAAGGACACCATCACAACGAATCTGATTCACCCACCGTCCCTGTCAGCTCGAGGAATACATGGATATTTTTCTTCTCATGGGCCAGTCCAACATGGCCGGCCGCGGGCTGCTGGAAGACGTGGAGCCCATCCGCAACGAGCGCATACGCGTGTTCCAGGACGGTCGCTGGACCATCGCCGAGGAGCCGCTGCACCACGACCGGCCCACCGCCGGCATCGGCCTCGCCATGAGCTTCGCCCGCACGGTGCTGGACGCCAACCCCGGCACGGAAATCGGCTTGGTGCCACGGGCCGTGGGCTCCACCCCGCTCGAACGGTGGATGCCGGGCGCCGACCTCCATGAAGGCGCCATGGCCGCCGCTCGCGAAGTCGCCCGGGACGGCACCATCAAGGCCGTGCTGTGGCACCAGGGAGAGCACGACTCCAAGTCCGAAGCCGACGCCTCCAGTTACGTCGAGCGGTTCAGCGTCATGGTGGCCACGTTGAGAGAACAACTCGACGCCCCTTCTCTGCCGGTGATCGTGGGAGAACTGGGAAGCTATCTTTCGAAACGGCCCGATTTCCCGCACTACCGGATCGTGAACGCGGAACTGCGCAGGGTCCCGGACGCCGTCCGCCACAGCGCCTTCGTCAACGCCGAGGGCCTCACCGACAAGGGCGACAGCCTGCACTACGACGCCCGGTCGTTGAGGGTTTTCGGGGAGCGGTATGCTGACGCCTACCGGAGGCTGCAAGACGATCTGTGACTCCTAGTGTCGCGTCCCGTAAGTTCCTGCCATAAGTTGCGCAGGATGTTTGTCGTCGGCACCAACTACCACACCGAGAACGCCAAACTCTTCGCCGAGGCGGTGGGCATTGGCACCGGCGGCAGGCTGGAGATCACGGTTCACGCCAACGGGCGCTCTACCCGGGCCACCCGGTCGGTCTCTACCGCGCGTTTGACCTCGGCGCCCAGGGCGCCGCGATCATCGCCGCCTTCAAGGCCGAGTAGGGTGTCATATCCCAGCTAGCTCGGCTCCGCCCACGCCTCTACGATCAGACCCGGAACTCGGTCGAACTCGCGAACATTGGCCGTGACCATCGTCAGGCCGTGGGCCAGGGCCGCGGCAGCGATCCAGAGATCATTTGGGCCGACCATCTTCCCTGCTCCGGCCAGTTCCGCCCAGAGCTGGGCATGTATTCGTGCGGTCGCCAGATCTACGGGTAGCAGCGGAAAACGCTCCAGCAACGCTTCGACGAACGAAGACCGCTTCAGGCGAATCTGCGGATCTACGGCGCGATGGACACCGTGAAGCAGTTCACTGGCCGTGATCACCGAAACAAAGAATTCTTCATGTTCGTGCGCGGCAAGGTGGGGTTCAAGGTTGAGACGGCGCCGCTCGTATTCGATCAGGACGCTGGTATCGATCAAGACTCCCACGGGTCACGGACCTCGACACGGGCCAATTCGTCGCGGGCTGCCGCGAGTTCATCGGAAAGTTGCGTGGCTTCAGCCGGCGAAAGATGAGGTAGCGACGCCAGTAGCGAGGGAAGTTCCGCGAGTTTCTTACCTGAGGGAACCGGACGTAGTTCAGCCACCGGCCTGTTGCCGCGCACAAGCACGAAATTCTCACCCCGGTAAGAAACGCGGTTGATGTACTCTGCAAAGTTACGAGCAACCTCGGTCACAGTGAGTGTTTGTGCCATGACATCTCCGCAGATAATCCGATAATCATATTACCTGTTATTACTTTCAATGTCCAGCACTCTTGTCTCAGCCATCCGGTTCAGGCTGAACACCAACAAGAATCCCAGGACGCACAACCCAAGGGCTAGCCAGAAGGTACCGTCCGCCGACGGCAGCACGTTGACATCCTGAAGCACCGGCCCCTCGCCAAGGCTTGGCGCCGCAGCCTTGAACGGCCAGACCTTCCGCAAGGACCCCGCCATGAAGCCGACGAGTAGCGCAAGGGTTATCTCGTGGTGGCGGCGCAGGAGCCAGCTCAGGATGCGCACGAACGGCAGAATGCCGCAGATGGCGCCCTTGGCGAGGGGGAGGATGGCGAGGAAGTCGCGGTCGCGGATGGCGTCGATGGCGAATTCGTATTGACCGAGGACGAGCAGGATGAAGGAGCCGGAGATGCCGGGGAGGATCATGGCGGTTACGGCGGCGGCACCGCTCAGGAAGAGCGTTACGGCGTCGTGGGGCATGACCGCGGGGACCAGGCCCACCAGCCAGTAGGCGGTTCCAGCGCCCAGCAGAAGACACGCCACCGCGGTCACGGACCAACGCAGTTCCGCGGCCACGGTGACGATGCTGGCGAGCACCAGTCCGAGAAAGAACGCAAACAGCGGCACCGGATGGTGGTCCAGCAGCCAGCCGACGGGGCCGGCCAGGACCAGAACGGAGACCGCGATGCCGGCGCCAAGCACGACGAGGAACCGCCAGGGGATGGCGGCGACCGCGTCGCGGAAGCGGAGGCGCACCAGCAGCAGCAGCAGGCGCCAGTTGAACGTCTTGAGGGCGTCCACGAGCTCCTCGTAGATACCCATGATGAACGCCATGGTGCCGCCCGAAACGCCGGGGACGACGTCGGCGGCTCCCATGGTCAGGCCGGTGAAGGCGGTGTAGAGGTAGTGCTTCAGCCCGCGGGCGGGGCGTTGGGTGGCGGCCACGCTGCGGTTACAGTCCCAGCGCCGCCTGTTTCTCGTTCCACGCGGCCATCAACTCGTCCTTCTCCTCCCCCATGTGATCGATGGCCTGGGCGACGATGTCCACGCCCACGAGTTCGGACCAGCCCTTGAGCAGCCGCACGGTCACGGGGCCGGGGACGTCGCACGGGAAGCCGACGCCGTTGATGCTCTTGATGGGCACGATGGTGGGGCTGGTGCTGGTGAGGAAGGCCTCATCCGCGTTCAGGCAGTCGTAGGGCGTCAGGTTGGTCTCCTCCACCTCCATGTCCAGCCGGTCCGACAGCTCCCCGAGCACCGCCCGGGTGATGCCGCCCAGCACGTTCTTGGAGCCCGGCGTGTAGACCTTCCCGTCGATAACCGCGAAGAAGTTGTGGGCGTTGCTCTCGGCGATGTTGCCGTCGAGGTCCAGCATCAGCGGGATGGCCTTGGGGTCGGCCTGCCGCGCCTCGAAGGTGGCGATGATGTGGTTCATCTTGTTGGTGATCTTGGCCTTGGACTCCAGGCACTGGGGCGGAATCCGCCGGGTAGCCGGCACGATGATGGTGACCCCCTCGACGTAGTGGCGGCAGAACGCGGTGAAGTCCACGTCCATGCAATAGATGGCCACGGTGGCGTTCAGGTTGGCGCGGCCTCCCTTCGAGGA
>JAPOQB010000093.1 GCA_026710965.1 Deltaproteobacteria bacterium
CAAGGCGATGAAGGCGGTGGCGGCAGCCAAGCTGCGCCGGGCCCACGACGCCGCGGTGGAAGCGCGGCCGTACGCGGAGAAGATGCGCGAGCTCTTGTCGAACCTTTCCGCGCGGGTGTCCGAGGACAGCCACCCCCTGCTGATCGAGCGGGAGGAGAAGCGCATCGACGTGCTTCTGGTCACCACCGACCGCGGCCTGTGCGGCGCCTACAACAGCAACGTGATCCGTCTCGCCGAAAACTTTCGCGCCGATCAGCGGGAGAAGGAACTCACCTTCCGCTTCGTCGGACGCAAGGGCTCGGAGTATTTCCGGCGCCGGGAGGTGGACGCCATGGACGACGGTCCGGTGACATGGCATGCGACGCCGGACGAGCTCGCCTCCGAGGCCGCCGGCCGGCTCATCGGGCGCTTCCTGAACGGCGAGTCCGACGCCGCCTACATCGTCTACAGCCGGTTCCGCTCGGCTCTGTCCCAGGTCCCCACGGCCGCCCGGATCATTCCCGTGGAGCCCTCGGAAACGGACGATGAGCAGCAACTGACCGAGTACCTGCTCGAGCCCGGCATCGGCGACCTGCTGTCCAACCTGTTGCCCAAGAACGTGGAGGTGCAGGTCTACCAGGCTTTGCTCGAGGCCACCGCCGGCGAGCACGGAGCACGAATGACGGCCATGGAATCCGCCACCAACAACGCCTCGGACCTGATCAGCGACCTCACGCTTCAGATGAACCGGGCGCGGCAGGCGGCCATTACCAAGGAGCTGCTGGAAGTGATCTCCACGGCGGAGGCGCTTGGTTGATTTACCGAGGCGGTTTGCAGAGCCGCCCATGACACTCCTGTTACCGGAGGACGAGAACGCTATGAAGATGGGGAAGATTACTCAGGTCCTGGGCGCCGTGATCGACGTGGAGTTCTCCGACGGGCACCTGCCGGCGATCTACAACGCCATCAAGGTCAGCAACAGCGCCATCGACGACCGGGAGTGGAACCTGGTCGTGGAGGTTGCGCAGCACCTGGGCGAGAACACCGTCCGCTGCATCGCCATGGACTCCACCGAAGGGCTCGTCCGCGGCCAGGACGCCATGGATACCGGCGCCGGCATCAGCGTGCCGGTGGGCGAGAAGACCCTGGGGCGCATCCTGAACGTGGTCGGCGAGCCCGTGGACGAGGGCCCGCCCATCGAAGCCGAGCAGCATTTTCCGATCCATCGCGAGGCGCCTCCGTTCGTCGACCAGGAAACCCAGGTCCAGGCCTTCGAGACCGGCATCAAGGTCGTCGACCTGTTGGCGCCCTACGCCCGCGGCGGAAAGGTCGGCCTCTTCGGCGGCGCCGGCGTGGGCAAGACCGTCATCCTCATGGAGCTCATCAACAACCTGGCCATGAAGCACGGCGGCTACTCGGTGTTCGGCGGCGTCGGCGAACGCACCCGCGAGGGCAACGACCTCTGGCTGGAGATGAAGGAATCGGGCGTGCTCGACAAGACCACGCTGGTCTACGGGCAGATGAACGAACCGCCGGGCGCCCGCGCCCGGGTGGCGCTGTCGGCGCTGACCATGGCCGAGTACTTCCGGGACGAGGAGGGGCTGGACATCCTGCTCTTCATCGACAACATCTTCCGTTTCACCCAGGCCAATTCCGAGGTCTCCACGCTGCTGGGCCGCATGCCCTCGGCGGTGGGTTACCAGCCCACGCTGTCCACCGACCTGGGCGAGCTGCAGGAACGCATCACCTCCACGCACAAGGGCTCCATCACCTCGGTGCAGGCCATCTACGTGCCCGCCGATGACTTGACCGACCCGGCGCCGGCCACCACGTTCTCCCATCTGGACGCCACCACGGTCCTGTCCCGGCAGATCGCGGAGTTGGGCATCTATCCGGCGGTGGATCCCCTCGACTCCACCTCGCGCATCCTCGATCCGCGGGTGGTGGGCGACGAGCACTACGACGTGGCGCGCCAGGTGCAGGCCATCCTCCAGCGCTACAAGGACCTCCAGGACATCATCGCCATCCTGGGCATGGACGAGCTCTCCGAAGAGGACCGGCTGACCGTGTCCCGGGCCCGGAAGGTGCAGCGTTTCCTCTCGCAGCCGTTCCACGTCGCCGAAGTGTTCACCGGCACGCCGGGCGTTTATGTCGAGCTCAAGGACACCATCGAGGGCTTCAAGGCCATCGTCGACGGCAAGCACGACGACCTCCCCGAGCAGGCCTTCTACATGGTCGGCACCATGGGGAGCGCCATCGAGAAGGGACAGCGGCTCGCAGCCGGGTAGGTCATGGCCGGTGACATTTCACTGAGAGTCGTGACTCCGGTCCGTCTGGTGCTCGAAGAGCAGGTGGACGAGCTGACCGCCCCGGGTCCGCTGGGCCAGCTCGGCATCCTGCCCGACCACGCCGCGCTCATGACCACGCTGGACATCGGACAGCTCAGCTACAGGAAGTCCGGCGCCAGTTCCGTCATCACCCTAGCCGGCGGCTACGCCGAGGTGCTCGACAACGTCGTCACCGTGCTGGCCAACGCGGCCGAGTTCCCCGCCGAGATCGACACCGCCCGGGCCGAGAACGCCCGGGCCCGAGCGGAAAACACCCTCGGGGACAGCGACCAGGCCGACGAGGAAGCGCTGGTGGCGGCGAGAGCCGCACTGCAACGCGCCCTCGTAAGAATCGAAACCGCCGGTCAACGCTGACCGGTCCGCTGGTTTCATAGAATTTCTCCCAGTACGCCCTTCGTCATTCCCCGGTCCTGCGTCATCGCCGCTGGCCGGGGGCGTGGGTTTGGGCTAAGATGTGGATCATGTTGCGCTATTTCACCGCAGGAGAGTCCCACGGTCCGTGCCTCACCACCATCATCGAGGGCGTGCCCGCGGGGTTCGTTGTCGACATCGACAAGGTCAATCACGATCTCTGGCGGC
>JAPOQB010000772.1 GCA_026710965.1 Deltaproteobacteria bacterium
AGGCAACGAAGTGGACCTGATCTGGAAGAGAGGGGAGCAGGCCGCAGGCTTTGAAATCAAGTCGTCCAATGTCTGGCAAGAGAAATTCAACAAGGGATTGAATGTCCTGTTGCAGACCGGTGACATCGGGCATGCTTTCGGTGTGTATCGCGGCGAACGGGTTCTGAAGGTCGGAAAGGGAACCGTGCTCCCTTACAAGAAGGCCATCGAGATGGCGCTGGAAGGGAGTTTTGTTCCAGCGATTTGAACGGTCAGAGCGGGATGCGCCGTAACGGGCGGCGGCCGATGCGAGTACGCGCTCGTTCCTTGACGAACCGCAACCGGTCGGATACAAATCAGTTTTTCTTCAGGCACACCGCAACACCCGCCCGCTTTTCTCTGAATCAACCGGAGCTCGAAGCGCAGGACCGTCGGGTCGTCGGTAGCGGCGTATCGTCTTTGCCGCGCACGGGCACGCTCACCGGGACATGAAGGATCGGGAGCGGTTGCGTTCAACAAGTCAGGAGACGTCATGGCCAGAGTCGGTTTCGCACTTGGTTACGGGAAGTTCACCAACGTCCGGGAAATCGCCGATCTCATGCGGCGCGCCGAGGAAAAGGGTTTCGAGATGGGCTTCTTCTCGGAGACCATCGAGCTGATGCGCGACTCGGTGTCGGCCATGTCGGCCATGGGCCTGGCCACCTCCAAGGTGACGCTGGGGGCCACCCAGATCGTCCGCCTGCGCACGCCCATCTGCATGGCCCAGTCGCTGATGACGCTGGACGAGATGACCGGCGGGCGCATCACGCTGGCGCCGGGCGCCTGTACGCGAAGCCACGCCCGGGTCCACGCCATGGAGCACCAGGATCCTCCTCAGGTGCTCAAGGAATACATCGAGTCCATGCGGCTGCTCTTCACCGGCGAGAAGGTCGACTATGACGGACAGTTCGTCAAGTTCAAGAACGTCGGCATCGGCTGGAAGCCGCTCCGCACCAACATCCCGCTCTACATCCCGGCCACGGCCCGGCCCGGCCTGAAGCTGGCCGGCCAGATCGGCGACGGGGTGGTGCTGAACGCGGTCTGCTCGCCGGAGTACACCGCCAACGCCCTCAAGATCATCAAGGACGCGGCCGAGGAGGCCGGACGCGACTTCTCCAAGTTCGAGGTCGCCCAGTTGATCAACTGCTCCATCGCCGACGACCACCAGAAGGCCCTGGACGCCATCCGCTGGGAGGTGGCCACCAAGCTCGACCCCGTCCAGCTCCCGTTCATCGCCCGTCCCAAGATGCGCGTGGGCGAGCCCTACATCCACGAGGAAGACATCCCGACGTTCGAAAAGGCCCATGCCGAGGGAGGTATGGAGGCGCTCATCAAGGCCATCCCCGACTCCTACGTGGAGGGCATGACCGCCAGCGGCACCCCCGACGAGGTCAAGGCCCGGGTGCAGCAGTACCGCGACGCGGGCGTCAAGATCCCGCTGCTGCGGCCCGCGGCGGCGGACCAGACCGACGCCCTGATGGACCTGTTCGCCCAGTAGTCCATGTATCGTGTCGGCGTTGACATCGGCGGGACGTTCACGGATCTGCTCCTGGTTGCGGATGACGGCACGTCCTTCATCGGCAAGACCCTGACCACC
>JAPOQB010000379.1 GCA_026710965.1 Deltaproteobacteria bacterium
AAACCCGTTGTCGCGCATCCGCGTCAACACTTCCTGGACCGGCGTCGATCCGCTGGTGACCTGGGGATCGGGAGTCATGACCTCCGACACCGGGACCTGCCCCATGTCGCGGTCTTCCAGGGCGATCCGCGTCAGGACATCACGCTCGGTAAAGATGCCGGCGGTCTTGCCGTCAGCGGCAACCATGACGCAGCCGATCTGCTCCCGCACCATCTTGTCGATGACCTTGGTGACCGGGGTGGCGCCGTCGACGGTGGGGACCGCGCCGGCAACCACCTCGCCCACGGTCCGCGAGTCCCGCAGGTTCGCGCCCAGCTCCACCACCAGGTTGAGGATCCGCCGCATGGAGACAAGCCCGGCCATGCGCCGGTTGTCACCGTAGACCAGCAAGTGGCGGTAGCGCCCCTGGTACATCCGCCCCAGCACCTCGACGATGGAGGTGCCCTCGGGAACCCCCTGGATCGGGGTGGTCATGACCCGGCGTATGGGCGTCGTGTGCACATCCAGTTTGCGGTTCATCACCCGTCTCAGGATGTCCGTCTCGGTGAAGATACCGGCCGGGGCGTCGTTTTCGGTGATGACCACCCGGCCCACCCGGCGATCCACCATGAGCCGGGTCACCTCCCGGATGGTGCTCGACGGCTCGGCGGTGATGACCGCGGTCGTCATGATCTCGCTTACCTTGTTGGATAACATCGGGAAACCTCCGCGACGTCGGCGACGCCGCAAGTGATACGGCCGGCATGGCGCCCCAAAGCATTGCCTCGGCATTGCCTCGGGCGGCAAACCATACTAGCTTATACATAGCATAACCACAGTACCCGTCTTACGCAATTTCCCATGGAATCGGTCATCGCCTGGTTGTTCCTGGCCTTTCTGGTCACGGAGCTCGCCGTCGAGTCTCTGCTCAACGAAGCCAACATGAGGCATCTCGGGCGGCAGTGGCGCGAGGGCCGGTTGCCGGAGCTGTTCGCCGCCAGCATCGACCGCGAAACCCACGACAAATCAGTACGTTACTCTCTAGCCCGGGGGCACTTCGCGCGCTGGTCCGGGATCTACGGTGCCGGGCTGACGGTGCTGGTGCTGTTCGGCGGCGTGCTGCCGTGGGTGGACTCCCTCGCCCGCAACGCCGGCGCCCTGGTACCCCTGGACGAGGCCGCCGGCATCGTTTTCTGTCTTGCGGTGGGCGCGTTCTTCTCCGTCCTGTCGCTGCCCCTGAGGGTCTACTCGACCTTCGTGCTGGAAGAGCGCTTCGGCTTCAACAAGATGGACGCGCGCACCTTCGTCATGGACCGGATCAAGGGGGTGGCCCTGGCGCTGGTGCTCGGGGCGCCTTTTCTTTTCGGCGTGCTGTGGCTCATGAAGGCCACCGGCGCCCATTGGTGGGTCTACGTGTTCGCGTTCATCTTCGCGTTCCAGTGCCTCATGATGGTGGTCTATCCCACCTGGATCGCGCCGCTCTTCAACCGGTTCGAGCCGGTGCCGGACGACTCGCTGCGGGCGGCGATCTCGGAGCTGGCGGAACGGGTCGGGCTCAGGACCAGCGGCATCTACACGATGGACGGCTCGAAGCGGTCGGGGCATTCCAACGCCTACTTCACCGGGATGGGCAAGGCCAAGCGCATCGTCCTGTTCGACACCCTGTTGCAGCAACTCGACCGCAAACAGCTCCTGTCGGTGCTGGCGCACGAGTTGGGGCACTACAAGATGCGGCACGTACTCAAGAATCTCGGTCTGAGCGCCTTCTTTCTGCTCGCCGGGCTGTGGATACTGAGCATGCTGCTCGACTACCCGCCCCTGTTCCGGGCCTTCGGGCTGGACGAACCCTCCCACTACACGGCCCTGGTCATCTTCTCGTTGATCTCCGGGCCGTTTACATTCTGGCTGGCTCCCTTTATGAACAATATCTCGCGCCGTCACGAGTACGAGGCCGACGGTTTCGCGGCGCGGCTGCTGGCGGACGGCAAGCCCCTGGAGGAAGCCCTGGTGGCCTTGACCGTCAACAACCTGAGCAATCCGACGCCCCACCCGTGGTACTCCGCCTATCACGACTCCCATCCCACCACGGTGGAGCGCGTCCACGCCATCCGCGCCGCGGAGGCGGTTGAAACCACGTCGGCGGCCCCCGTGGGCGCAGCCGGCGAATGACATCGAAACGAGGAAACTCATGACACGGATCCTGGACAACGACGACGTGCGTAAAGCCATCGACCTTGATGAATGCCTGGAAGCCCTGGCCACGGCCTACCGCGACCTCCCCGAGGGCCGGTCGGTGAACCGCCCCACCACTCACATCTACACGCACCATTCCATGGACGACGCTTCCTACAGCTTCAAGTCGGTGGAGGGAGCGGTGGAACGGTTCGGCACCCTGGCGCTGCGGGTGACCTCGGACGTGGTCCGGGAGGAAACCTACAACGGCTCGGTCCGGCTGGAGAAGCTGCCGCTGGCCGGACGGGGGCTGTTCCTCGGACTGGTCCAGCTATACAGCCTGGAGAACGGCGAGCTGCTGGGGATCATGCCGGACGGGGTCATCCAGCAGACCCGGGTGGCCATCACCAGCGCCCTGGGCGCCCAGGCGCTGTGCCGGCCGGAGGCCGCGAGGCTGGGGCTCATCGGCACCGGCGGCCAGGCGCGCGCCCACTTCCGCCTCCTGACCCACGTGCTCCCCATCAAGACGGTCAAGGTCTACAGTCCCCGCCCCGAGCACCGGGAGGCCTTCGCCGAAGAGATGGGCCGGA
>JAPOQB010000600.1 GCA_026710965.1 Deltaproteobacteria bacterium
CCCAAACACCGAATGGAGTCCCGCATGGATCAGGCAAAGGTGAAGGCGGTCAAGCCGATGGTACAGTTCATTGAACGGCTGCAGCAGACCGGTGGTTTGAAGGGAACCGACATCGCGAATTTCACCGGCGTCTCCCAAACGACCATGTCCCGCTGGACGACCGGTCAGAAGTCGCCGAATCCGAACACACAACGCATCATCTCCGACTTGTCCTGCGTGGTGATGCGGCTCAGCGAGTACTATGGCCCGGAAGAAGTCCGCGCTTGGCTCTACGCCTGTCATCCGCAGTTAGACGGGGAGCGGGCCATCGACCTGGTACACGGCGAGCGCACCGAGGAAGTGATCGCGATCCTCGATCGCCTCGAAGCAGACGCGCACATCTGAGCGCGGGGCGAAACGAACAGGAGACGCGGATCGTGAAGGAAGTCGTCCGGAGCCACGGGGTGGTCGATCTCGGGTGAACCGATGCCGAGGAGTGGTCGGGGCCTTACCCGGCCTTCGGCACCGCCAGCGTATTGTTCGCGTCGAACACCAGCTCCACTTCCGCGTTGTCGGATACCGCGAAATCGGCCGCGCCCTTGACCTGGAGCAGCCGCTCGCCGACCTGGACATCGACGCGGCAGGCGTCGCCCAGGAAGGCGACGTTGCGGACCGTGCCTGACAGCCGGTTGGCGCCCGTTCCCCTGTCCTGGCCCGTTGTCGATAGTCTGACGGTCTCGGGCCGGATAGACACGGCCACCTGGTCGCCGGTCTGCATCGCTCCGTTCTTGACGCACGCCAGCCTGCCGCTCTGGGCGATCTCCACTTCCACGGTGTCCCCCTCGACCCGGACGACCTTGCCGTCCAGCAGGTTGGTGCTGCCGACGAACTTGGCGACGAAGTCGTTGGCGGGACGGAAGTAGATCTCCCGCGGCGTGCCGATCTGGATGACGTTGGCCTGGTCGATGACGGCGATCTGGTCGGACAGGGTCAGGGCCTCGGCCTGGTCGTGGGTGACGTAGACCGTGGTGATGCCGATCTGGCGCTGAAGGCGCTTGAGCTCGACGCGCATCTCCTCCCGCAACTGGGCGTCGAGGTTGGACAAGGGCTCGTCCAGGAGCAGCAGGCGCGGGGTCTTGACGATGGAGCGGGCCAGGGCGACGCGTTGCTGCTGGCCGCCCGACAGGCGGGTGGCCGGGCGCGACTGGAAGCCGGCCAGGTCGACGGTCCGCAGCGCCTCATCCACCATTTGCTCGATCTCGCCACGTGAATACCGGCGGTCTTTCGATACCGTGAGCGGAAAGGCCACGTTCTCGGCCACGGTCATGTGCGGCCAGATGGCATAGGACTGGAACACCATGCCCACTTCCCGCCGGTTCATGGGCACGTTGATGCCGGCGGCCGAATCGAACAGCACGTCGCCCTCCACCGCCACCCGGCCCTCGTCGGGAGTCTCCAGTCCGGCCAGGCACCGCAGCGTGGTGGTCTTGCCGCACCCCGAAGGCCCCAGCAGGGTGAAGAACGTGCCGTTCTCCAGCGCGAAGTTGGCGTTGCGGATGCCGCCCGCAATGGCGTCCGTCGTGTTTGCGAAAATCTTGGTCAGCCGCTCGATCTCAAGCATGGGATGGCTCTCTGTCTAAGATCCGTTACCGTCACGACCCGCGCCGGCCAGCACCACCAGTGCGTCGAGCGCGACACCTCCCCGCTGTCGCAGGACAAAGGGATTGACGTCGATGGACTCGAGCCGGTCGCCCAGGTCGCAGGCGAGGCGCGACAGCGCCATCAACGCCCTGACCAGCGCCTTCCGGTCCAACGCCGGCGCGCCGCGGTATCCGTCGATCAGCCGCGCGGCCTTGGTGCGCGCGATCAGGTCCTCGGCCGCGGCCTCGTCGAGAGTCGGCGCGGCAAAGGCGACGTCGCGGTAGAGATCCAGCGCTACTCCGCCC
>JAPOQB010000603.1 GCA_026710965.1 Deltaproteobacteria bacterium
CCACCACGGCCGCGCGCGCCTACGGCTACACGGTGGTGGTGCCCCTCGACGGGGTCTACGCCCATTCCGACTATGAGATGGAGTACACGCTGCATCAGTTCACGGTCCTGCCCCGGGTCAACCACCGGTTCCGCTTCTCCAGGCTCGCGGCCATTGATTTCCGCTGAACGTCTGGCCGCGGGCGGGGAGGGCGCCGGGTGAGGTGGCGGCGACTCTGGATGGGCACGCCGCCCTTCGTCGCCGTGAGCCTGGCGGCCCTCGCCGTCATCGCCTTGCTGCTGGCGGTGGTGGTCCAGGTGGCGTTCCTCGAGGACGGCCGCATCGCCGGGGGTGTCTGGACCCTCGACAACTTCCACGAGATTTTCCGCGACGACTCGGCCTTCCGGGCGGCCCTCAACACGTTCTGGTTTACCCTCGTCGTCGTGGCCACCTCGCTGGCGTTGGCGGTCCCGGCGGCCTTCCTGGTGGAGCGCACCGACCTGCCCGGGCGTGGCTGGGTGGTCCCGCTGCTCACCATGACCCTCGCGGTGCCGGCCTTCTTCCCGGCCATGGGCTGGCAGTTCCTGCTTCATCCCCGGATCGGCGTGGTGAACCGGTGGCTGATGGATTTCCTCAACCTCGACGCGGCGCCGTTCAACATCGGCACCGTCCAGGGGATGGGTTTCGTGCAGGGCCTCAACTTCGTGGGCCTTGCCTTCATCATGATCGCGCCGGCCTTCCGCAACATGGACCCGGCCCTCGAGGAGAGCGCCCAGGTTCACGGCGCCCGTTTCCGGGACCGCCTCTGGTGCGTGACGTTGCCGCTCATGTGGCCGAGCATCCTGGCGGCCGGGCTGTATGTCATGGCGCTGGGAATCACGACCTTCGACGTGCCGGCGTTCCTCGGCATGAGCAACCGTACCTACACCCTGAGCACCTTTCTCTACGTCCGGGCGCAGCCCCTCGACGCGCCGCCGGACTACGGCATCGTCGGCGCCATCAGCGTGTTCATGATGGCGCTGGCGCTGCTCGTGAGCTGGTGGTACCTGCGCACCATCCGGCGCGGCGAACGTTACCAGGTGATCTCGGGCAAGGCCTACCGCCCCCGGCTCATCGAGCTGCGGCGGTGGTGGATCGCCGGATGGCTGTTCATCGGGCTGGTGATCACCCTCAATCTGTTGCTGCCGCTGCTGATGCTGGTGTGGGCGTCCCTGATCCCGTTCCTCATGGCGCCGTCGTGGGCGGCGCTGCGGATGGTGACGCTGTCGAACTTCGAGAACATCCCGTGGGAGACGTTCTGGTTCGCGCTGCGGAACTCGGCGGTGCTGACGCTGGCGGTGCCGACCCTGGCGACGCTGGTGGGGGTGGCGCTCTCCTGGAACATCATCAAGTCCAGGAGCCGCCTCTCCGGGCTGTTCGACGTCGTCTCCTTCCTGCCCCACGTGATCCCGAACATGATCTTCGCCGTGGGCGCCCTGTTCATCGCGCTGTTCTGGCTGCCCACCTACGTTCCCTTCTACGGCACCATCTTCATCATCCTCCTGGTGAACGTCGTCGCCCGGATCCCCTTCGCCACCCGGATGTACAACTCGTCGCTGTTGCAGATGCACAAGGAGCTCGACGAGGCGGGTTACGTCTCCGGGCTCGAGCCCATGACGGTCTTCTGGCGTATCGTCCGGCCGCTCCTGGGCCCGACCCTGCTCTACGCCTGGCTCTGGATGGCCCTCCTCGCCTACAGCGAGCTGACCATGGCGGCCTTGCTGGTGACCCGGGACAACACCACCTTGCCGGTCTACATCTGGGCCATCTGGGGGGACGGAGAGTTGAACCAGGCCGCGGCCGTGTCACTGGTCGCGCTGCTGCTCGTGGTTCCCCTGATCATGCTCTACTTCTTTCTCGGGCGGCGTGCTGTCATGTGGCAAGGGTGACATGCCGGCCCGGCCGGTGGGTGGTGCCGCGACCTTGCGCAATGCGGGGTGAACCCGGTAGAAAACTCACTCTTGGAGGTGTGGGTCGTGTCCGAGAACGAACGTCGAAGGCGCAGGGAAGGAATCCTTTTTCTCGTGGGGTTCGGGTTGTGCATCCCGGCCGCCAACTGGCTCATCGGCAACGCCGGCACGGTGTGTCCGCCGAACTCGCCGTGCCTGATCCCGGTGGCCCCGGGGATCATGGCGCCCAGCGGGGTGGTGACCATCGGGCTGGCATTCGTTCTCCGCGATCTGGTGCAGCGCCGGATCGGCGTGCGGTGGGCGGCGGTTGCGGTCGTGGCGGGTGCGGGCCTTTCCGCATTCTTCGCGCCGCCGGCCCTGGTCGTGGCGTCGGGTACGGCCTACCTGTTCTCGGAGACCGCCGACCTCGCGGTCTATACGCCGTTGCAACGGCGCCGGCTGCTGCTCGCCGTGTTTGCCAGCAGTATCGTGGGTCTTGTCGTCGACAGCATCCTGTTCCTCTATCTGGCGTTCGGGAGCCTCGATTTTCTGGTCGGACAGGTCATCGGGAAGGCATGGATGGTGGTGCTCGCCTTGCCCTTCGTCGTTCTCCTGCGCCGGCGGGACGAGCGTCTGGGTCTGACGCCGGCCTGAGAACGATCACGCGGCGGGCCGGCAGGTTGCGCCGCAACGGAAGTCGGACTAGAGTACCCGCGAAATTGGCCGTCGGGCGGACGCGCGGGCCCCGACCTCCAGGCGTTTCATCCGCGTCCAGCCTTTCAACCGCGGGACTCGACATGCTTGAAGACGCGCTGCTTTCCACCGGGTTACTCATTGTCGTCGCAAAGCTGGCGGAGGGCATTCTCCAACGCTTCCGGCTGAACTCCATCGTTGCCTACACGGCCACGGGCATACTTCTGGGCCCTGTTTCCGGCCTCGTCGAGCTCAACAGCTACCTGCATATCCTTCTGAGCATCGGCATCTTCCTCTATTTTTTCCTCATCGGCCTGGACGAGCTCGACGTCTCGGCGTTCATGGCGGTTATCCATCGGCGGTTCTTCATCGCGGCCGTGATATCCGTCGTGATCCCGATCATGGCCTCGCTGGTGGTCACCTTCGACCTGCTCTTCGACTTCGGGTTGGGCCTCGACTTCAGCGGCTCGCTGGCACTCGCCGGGGTGCTTTCCCTCACCAGCCTGGGCGTCGTCGCCAAGGTATTGATCGACGCGGATCGGCTGCGGCAACCCATCGGTCTGGAGATGTTCACGGTCGCGCTCATCGCCGAGCTACTCGTGCTGCTGGTCATCGGGTTCACGATCGGCGAGCACGCGCAACACGTGAGCCTGGACGGGGTCCTGCTCCTGCTGGGACAGATCGCCACCTTCATCGTGGCGACCTGGGTGCTGGCCGCCCGGGTCGTTCCACCCCTGATCGAACTGTTGGAGCGGCTCCTGCGTGTCCCTCAACTGTCGTTCGGGCTGATTCTGGGCTCTCTGTTCATCGCCGTGGTGGGCGCCGAGAGAATGGGCCTGCACGGCTCCCTGGGAGCGCTGCTGCTGGGCGTCGCCTTGTCGCGGCTGCCTCACCAGGTGCACCGGGACATCATCCCCGGCATGAAGAGCGTCGCCGACGGCTTCTTCGTGCCCCTTTTCTTCAGCTCGGCGGGGCTCCATCTCAGTCTGTCGTTCACCGAGTTGCCGATATGGACCATCGTGGGGCTGGTCGTGATCCCGCTGGTGGGGAAGTTCGCCGGGGCGTGGCTGGGTGCATCGGCGGCGCGTTTCGACTTGCCCTTCACCATCGCCACCGGCCTCATGGCCAAGGGGGTCGCCGAGATCGCCGTGCTGCTGGTGCTGCTGGAGCACGGCATCATCGGGCCCGACATCTTCTCGCTGTTCGTGCTCATCATGCTCGCCTACATTCTGTTCACGCCCCCGGTCATCAGTTTCGCGGTGAGTCACGCCAAGCCCGTGGAGCCGGTGCCGTTGCCCCACCCGGTGCCGCCGTCCATGATCCGCTTCGCCCTCGACGACATCACCGTCGGCGACGTCATAGACCGCAACCATACTCACCCGGAGACCAAGCTGACGGTTCGCGAGTTCGCCGACCAGTGGGTCGCCGGCGGACAGCAGGACTACGTGATCACGGACCGCGACGGGTTCGTGGGCATCGTGTCGCTCGCCATGCTCAGGTATCTCCCCAAGCACGCGTGGGCCGACACTCCCTTGAGCAAGATCGCACGCGCCACCACGCCCAATACGTGGGTGGACGAGCCGGTGGAAGACGCCCTCCAGCGCATGACGGAAAGCTCGCTCACGGCGATACCGGTCCTGGACCGGGAATCCAAGGCGTTCATCGGCTCGATCAGCAGCCAGGACGTCCTGGACCTCATCACCACGGAGGTCCGCGGGTCGCGTTAGGGGTCCACGGCTGCCGGGCCCTCGCCTCTCCTTCCGGTACGCGAGGCTTCGGTTCACTGCGACAGCAAAGCGCGGCCACTGTCATTGCCGGCTTTCTCGACTCCACAAAACGTGGCAGAAAAGAACTGTGGGGAGGCCCCCGCGCGAATACTCTTCGGACAAAGGATGACAAGATGAAAGAACCCTTCAAGACGGACCTTGTGGCGATCCAGAAGCGGGCCCGCGAAAAGATGGAGCAGGGCGCCGTGACCGGCGCCTATCTGGCTGATCGCGACCAGGTGCTTGCGGTACTGAACGAGGTGCTGGCCACCGAGATCGTGTGCATCCTGCGCTACAAGAACCACTACTTCATGGCCAGCGGGATCAACGCCGGGCCGGTGGCGGCGGAGTTCCTGCAGCACGCCAACGAGGAGCAGATGCACGCGGACTGGGTGGCCCAGCGCATCACCCAGCTCGGCGGCTCGCCCAACTTCAGCCCCGAAGGGCTGGCGACCCGCTCCCACGCGGACTACAAGGAGGGCGAAACCCTGGAGGCGATGATCAAGGAGGACCTGGTGGCCGAGCGCGTGGCCATCGAGACCTATTCCGAGATTATCCGCTGGCTGGCCAACGACGACCCCACCACCCGCCGCATCATCGAGGACATCCTCAAGATGGAAGAAGAGCACGCCGACGACCTGGCGAGCCTGCTGGTGACGCTGGGGAAGAGTGCGTGAAGCTTGTCATCGGTGCGGCGGCCGTGGCGGTGGCCGTCGCCGTGGCGGCCTGGGCGCTGTGGCCGCGTGACCACGGAAGGCATCGTTCCGGCGGTGAACCGCGGCCCCCGGTGACGGCGTCCTCGACCGCCGGCATGGCCGGCGAAGCGCTGTTCAATCAGAAGTGCGCGGTGTGCCACGGCCTGCAAGCGGCCGGCTCTCCCCAGGGGCCGCCGCTGGTCCACCGGTATTACGAACCCGGTCATCATTCGGACATGTCGTTCGTGCTGGCGGTGAGGAGGGGCGTCCGGGCCCATCATTGGCGCTTCGGCAACATGCCGCCGGTTCCGGGCGTCTCGGACGCCGACATCCAGGCCATCGTTGCCTATGTGCGGGCATTGCAGCGGGCCAAGGGGATCTTCTGAGCAACGTGGGAAGGAACGACCATGTCCGGTAAATTACTCGTAGCGGTGACAGCCCTGGCGCTGCTGCTGGCCTCCGCGGCGGTGGCGCACCGGGGCGCCACCGGTATCGTCAAGAAACGCATGGATGCCATGACGTCCATCGGCAGCGCCATGAAGGGGTTGACGGCGATGTTGCGCGGAAAGCAGGCCTACGACGCCGACCGCGTCAAGGCGTCCGCGAAGATCATCGCCGGGCACGGAGGCGAAAGCATGACAAGCCTGTTCCCGGAGGGAAGCCTGAAACATCCTTCGCGGGCGAAGGCTGCCATATGGGCCGATTGGGAACGCTTCTCGGCTTTGGCAAGGGAACTCGCCGTATACGCCGGC
>JAPOQB010000228.1 GCA_026710965.1 Deltaproteobacteria bacterium
GCGGAAGAGGTGGCGAGCCGCCTGGGCATCCCGCACACGGTGCTGGACCACCGGGAAGACTTCCGCAAGGCGGTGGTGGCGCCGTTTGCCCAGAGCTATCTGGACGGCACCACGCCCAATCCGTGCATCGCCTGCAACCGCCAGTTCAAGATCGAGAAGCTGCTGGCGTGGGCCGAGGCCAAGGGCATTGCCCGCGTGGCCACGGGCCACTACGCGCGCATCGCGCAGCGGTCCGGCGAGGCTTCCCTGCTGCGCGGGTCGGACCGCAACAAGGACCAGTCGTATTTCCTCTTCGCGCTTTCGCGGCGCCAGCTCGAGCGCACGGTGTTCCCGCTGGGTGAGCTGCACAAGGAGGCCGTGCGCGCCAAGGCCCGTGAGCTGGGCCTCCCGGTGGCCGAGCGCCCCGAAAGCCAGGACATCTGCCTGGGGGACCACCGTACGGTGGTGAAGTCCATGGCCGGAGCCGGCCAGCTCGGCGCCGGCGAGATCGTGGACAGCCGCGGCAACGTCCTGGGCCGGCACGACGGGGTGCACGGATTCACCGTGGGGCAGCGGCGGGGCCTGGGCATTGCGGCGCCGCGGCCGTTGTACGTGCTGCGCATCGACGCGGAACGGAGGCGGGTGGTGGTGGGCCCTCGCGAAGCATTGAACACGCCCTCGTTTACCGCCAGCCGTTTGAACTGGCTCGGGCCGGCCCTCGCCGAGGAGACCGCCGCGGAGGTCCAGGTGCGCTATCGCTCGCAGCCGGTGCCCTGCACCCTGAGGCCCCTGAACGGCCACGGCGTCGAGGTCCGTCCCGACGAGCCGTTGCCGTCGGTGACCCCGGGGCAGGCCGCGGTGTTCTACCGCGACGAGCAGGTTTTGGGCGGCGGCTGGATCGACAAGGCGCCCGTTTCCCGGCCGTCTTCCTGACCTCGTGCCCGCGGAATTCCCATGCGCGTAGCCATCAAGACCTTGGGTTGCAAGATCAACCAGTATGACTCCGCCGTGATCCAGGAACGGCTGGCCGCGGAGTCGTGCTCCTTCGTCCCCTTCGAGGATCCGGCCGACGTCTACGTCATCAACACCTGCACGGTGACGGACCGGGCGGATTGGGAGGCACGCCAGCTCGTGCGCAAGGCCAGGAGACGGAGCCCGGGGGCGCGGGTGGCGGTGACCGGCTGCTACGCGCAGGTGAGCCCCGAGGAGGTGTCCGGCGTTCCGGGCGTGGACTTCGTCGTGGGCCTCAACCGCATGGATGAGCTGGTGCGTTATGTGAAGGACGAAGGACCGGAAGCCGGCCCGGCGGTGTCCGTCGGCAATCCGCGGGACGAGCGCGGCGTGGGCGTCCTGGGCGCGCGGCGTTTCCTCGGACGCACCCGGGCGTTTCTCAAGGTCCAGGAAGGGTGCAACTTCGCCTGCAGCTACTGCATCATCCCCACCGCCCGGGGACGCAGCCGCAGCGTGCCGCCGGAGCGCGTGCTGGAACAGGTGCGCGGACTGGCGGAGGAGGGTTTCACGGAGATCGTCCTCACCGGCATCCATCTCGGAGGGTATGGCCACGATCTCGCCCCCCGGGTGTCCCTGAGCGAGCTGGTGCGGCGGATCGCCCGGAGCGGTTTGATTCGCCGGTTGCGTCTGAGCTCTCTGGACCCCCGGGAAGTGACCGACGAATTGCTGGAGGTGATGGCCGACTCGGAGGTGATCTGTCCCCATCTGCACGTGTGCGTCCAGGCCGGGGACGACGGCATCCTCAAGCAGATGCGCCGCAACTACGACACCGCCTACTTCGCCCGGTTGATGGCGCGGGCGCGGGCGAAGCTGCCCCGGGCCGCCCTGGGCACCGACGTCATCGTGGGTTTTCCGGGGGAGACCGAAGCCGCCTTCGGCTCGTCGCTGGATTACCTCGCCGGCCTGCCGCTGACGTACTTTCACGTCTTCCCCTACTCGGTTCGCCGGGGCACGCCGGCCGCGGACATGGCCGGCCAGGTCTCGCCGGCCGAGAAGAAGGAACGCTCGCGGCGCGCGCGCGAGCTCGGTACGCGCAAGAAGCACGAGTTCTACCAGGGTCAGGTGGGACGCCGGGTGTCGGTTCTGGTGGAAGAGCCGGTCTCGGGTGAGCCGGGCCAGCTCAAGGGCTACAGCCGCAACTATCTGCCGGTGCTCCTCGCCGGCGGCCCCGACCTCGTTCATCGTGAAGTCCGCGTCAGGCTCCAACAGTGCTCCCGCGGACGCCTGTGGGGAGAAGTCGAATGCTGATGGCGGATGCCACCGAGTTGGAGCGGTTCCAGGCCGCCCTCGGCTACCGGTTCCGCGACCCGGTGCTGTTGAACCGCTGTCTCACCCACGTGTCCTGCGGCGGCGGCATGGACGCCCACAATGAGTCCCTGGAGTTCCTCGGCGACGCGGTGCTGAGCCTGGCCATCAGCGACATGCTCATGCGGCGGTTTCCGGAACGGAACGAGGGCGATCTCTCGCGCATGCGGGCGTCGCTGGTAAACCGGAAGATTCTGGCGGAAAAGGCGCGTTGGCTGCACATCGGCGCGGTGCTGCGGGTGGGCAAGGGCGAGGAGCGCACCGGCGGCCGGCACAAGGAGTCCATCCTGGCTTCGTCGCTGGAGGCGCTGCTGGGCGGCATCTATTGGGAGAGTGGCTACGAAGCGGTGCGGCCGGTGGTGGAGGTCCATTTCGCCGCGGACCTCGACCACACCGGGTTGGGGCTGGACGACTACAAGACCCGCCTCCAGGAAGTCAGCCAGCGCCTTTACCGGGTTCCGCCCAGCTATCGGCTGATACGGGAATCCGGGCCGAGCCATGACCGGTACTTCGAGACCGAGATCCGGGTGGGCGGCCACCTGGTGGGTCAGGGAGAGGGGCGGAGCAAGAAGCAGTCCGAGCAGGAAGCCGCAAGACGCGCCCTCGAGATGTTGCAGGGACAACAGCAGCAGCAATAGTGTTCCGGTCCCGTCGGTTATCCATGGCGAAGCTTACGTACAAAGACGCCGGCGTCGACGTCAAAGGGACCAGCCGGCTATTGAGCTCGGTGGCGTCCATGGCCCGCAAGACCGCCCGGCCCGGACTCATGGGAGGGATCGGCGGGTTTGGCGGGCTTTTCGATCTCACGCGGATACGCGGCCGCCGGCCGGTGCTGGTATCATCCACCGACGGGGTCGGCACCAAGCTCAAGGTCGCCTTCATGGCGGACCGCCACGACACCGTGGGCATCGACCTCGTGGCCATGGGCGTCAACGACATCATCACCCAGGCGGCGGAGCCGCTGTTCTTCCTCGACTACTTCGCCACCGGCAAACTGGAACCCGCTACCTTCAAGGCGGTGGTGGGCGGGGTGGCGGAGGGCTGCCGGCTGGCGGGGTGCGCGCTCCTGGGTGGGGAGACCGCCGAGATGCCGTCCTTCTACCAGGACGGCGAGTACGATCTGGCGGGGTTCGGCGTCGGCATCGTCGAGAAGGACCGTATCCCCGACCCCCGCGCCGTGCGCGCCGGTGACGTGGTCATCGGGCTGCCGTCCAGCGGACTGCACAGCAACGGCTATTCGCTGGCGCGGAAGGTGCTGCTGGAAGCGGCCAAGCTCAAGCTCAGGTCCCGGGTGGCGGACCTGGGATGTTCCTTGGCGGACGAGCTGCTGAAGCCCACCCGGATTTACGCCAAGCTGATCCGCGGCCTGGCCGCGCGCCACCGGATCAAGGGCATCGCCCACATCACCGGCGGCGGCATCGTGGAGAA
>JAPOQB010000144.1 GCA_026710965.1 Deltaproteobacteria bacterium
CGTAGTTCCGGCGCATCTTCGTCAACGAATTTACGGAACGCAACACTAGTGTGGTGTCTGGTTAGTTCGCGTCATAATATGCGGAGGATTTTTCGTCGTCGGCAAGGCGCGATGACTTGTAGGGGCGACCTGCGGTCGCCCTTCAGTGGCGTGCACCGCGCGAGGAAGAGCAACGCAGCCGCCCTTCGACTTCGCTTCGCTACGCTCAGGATGCGCGGAGCGAAAAAGACCCGCAGATTATGATGCGAACTAACCAGACACCACATTAGCCCGCGGCCGACAACGCCCCCACCAGAACTGCCAACAGCAGGCAAGCGGCCACATAGACGCGGAGGCCCCTCCGGATGTCCGCCGCCGTCGCCTCGACGGCACCGTCGCCCAGCCACGGGTCGGCGGTCACCACGCCCCGGTATCGGCGCGGTCCGGCCAGGCGGACACCCAGCACGCCGGCCATGGCTCCTTCCGGATAGCCCGCGTTGACCGACCGGTGAGTGCCGCCGTCCCGCCACATGATCCTCAAGGCATGGATCGGACCGCGGACCCCGGGCTGTATGCCGGAGGCCGCCAGGAGAAGGCCGGCGACGCGCGCCGGCACCCAGTTGGCAAGATCATCCAACCGCGCCGCCGCCCACCCGAAGTCGCGGTACCGCCGGTCGCGATGACCGATCATGCTGTCCGCGGTGTTGAGCGCCTTGTAGGCGACGATACCCGGCAAACCGAAGAGCAAGCACCACAGGACCGGCGCCACCACGCCGTCGGCAAAATTCTCGGCCAGCGATTCCACGGCGCTCCGCGCCACACCGTGTGCGTCGAGCGAGTCGGGATCGCGCCCGACGATGTGGGCCACCGCGCCCCGGCCGGCATCCACTCCGTCGTGCTCCAGCGCCCCGGCGACATCGGCCACATGGCGGTAGAGGCTGTTCTGGGCGATGAGGACCGAGACCAGTAAGGCCTCTACCCAGAATCCGCCCCACCAGCGGTTGAGGCCGGCGCTGATCAGCGCGCCCAACCCTCCGAACGCCGCCACCACGGCCAACGTGGAGACCGCGCCCGCGGCGCGGCGTCCAATGACGCCGAAGGCGGGGCGATTCAATAGACGATCGCAGGAGGCCAGCACCCGGCCCATGACCACGGTGGGGTGCGGGATCATACGGTAGAACCAGCGGGGGTCTCCGATGACCGCATCCAGCAACATCGCCGCCAGCAGCGGGGACGCGGTGTCGGAAAGGCTCATGGCCGTCCCCGGCCCCCGGCGGCCCGTCCGGACCGGTTCCCCTCCAACTCCACGGAGAGCCGCTTCAAGGCGCCCGGCGTGGGCGGCAGCCCCACCCTGAGCCAGCGCGGATGACGCTCGAAGGAACGGAGCAGGATTCCCGCTTGCCCGAGGCGGCGATACACATCCTGGGCCGCGGCGGTTTCCACCAACCGGAACAGGTCGGTGCCGCCGACAACGGTCAGGCCCGTTTCCGAAAGAACGTCGTCGAGCCGGCGCCGCATCTTCGCCAACCGGCCGCGAGTCCGGACGATCCATTCCGCGTCCACCAGCGCCCGGACGCCGATGTGCATGGCGGGCCCGGAAACGGCCCAGGGGCCCAGACGCGAGGCAATGGAGCCCACCAGCGCCGGCGGGCCGGCGACGAAACCGAGCCGCAGGCCCGGCAGGCCGAAGAACTTGCCGAAAGAGCGCATGATCA
>JAPOQB010000605.1 GCA_026710965.1 Deltaproteobacteria bacterium
GAGTGGCGGTAGTAGGAGTTGCTGACGGTGACGCCGTCGCCGTCGACGGGGAAGGGGCCGAGGGAGAAGAACGGGGCCAGCCAGTTGTTGTTTCCGAGGGCGTGCGCGAGGGTGAGGGTGTGGAGGCGGCCCCAGGACCAATCGGTGGGGGTTGAGCCTTGCCGTTTCGTGAGCTCCGCGTGGGCTTCCCGGAGGCTCGTTGTCAGGACTTCCTTGCGGGTGGTGCCGCGGAACCACACCGAAGCGGGGTCCGTGAGGATGTCGTCCAGGGGCGCCACTGGCTGGTTCAGGATCTCGGTGTAGCTCGCGAACAGTTCATCGCCCAAGGTCTCTCCCCAGAGGTTCCACATGAGCCGGTGATAGAGGACGTGGAAGACTGCGGCGCCGGCGGACTGGACGGTGCAGTCGTAGTCCCACTCCTCGAGCAGCTCCACGCAATGCCGCAGGGCCGGCTCTTCCCGGGCGATCTCACTCAGCTCCGGACGCAGGGCGCTCAGCAGCCGCTCGGCCTGGACCGACCGGGTATCGAGTTGGATCCGGGCCATGTCCTCCATGTTCAGGCGGGTACTGCGTGTGAGCAGGTGGCGGATGCGCTCGATGCGGTAAGGGGGCTCGAACAGGTCCGAGAGGTAGTAGGGGTAGCCGGGGTCCGCGATACGGTTGTTGGCGCTGGCAACGATCCCTTCGGGAGGGTTGTACAGGCGCGGCAGCTCGTCGAACGGGATGGTGCCGGCCCAGTCGTGGGCGGCGTTCCAGCCTTCCAGGGGGAGCCACGAGGGCTCCTGCCGGCGCCGCAGGGGGACCCTGCCGGCCAGGGCATAGCCGATGTTGCCCCGGTTGTCGGCGTAGACGCAGTTGAGCGAGGGCGTGACGTGCTGTGCCATGCCCGCAAGGAAGTCGTTCCAGTCGCGTGCCCGGTTGACGCCGTCCAGAAGTCCCACCTCGTTTCCCGGCATGTGCGCAATCCAGCGGAACGACAGGACCTCGCGGTCCGGGACGTCCGAGTTGCTGGACGGTGGTGTACCGGTGTCACGATTCGAAGCGTCGGTGTCGTCGGACGCCGGTGGAAGGATGTCCGACAGCACCGGTCCGTGCCGGGTGTGCCGAATCACCGTTTCCAGTTGACGGCCGCCGCGGACGGTGATGGTCTCGGGCCGGGACTCGAACTCGGCCCAGCCGTCGGGTGTGCGGTAGAGATTTGGCTGCTCGGGATGGAGCCGCTCCCGGTAGAGGTCGCCGTCATCGCACAAGGCGGCGATGAATCCCCACGCCATGTCCCGGTTGTGCCCGACGTAGACGAGGGGAGAGCCCGGCAGCGACACGCCCGCGGCCTCGAAGGCCGGAGTTTCGGCGGAATCGGTCACGGTCCGCAGGTGGTTCAGGTACCAGACTCCCGGCATGGTCATGCGCAGGTGCATGTCGTTGCACAGGAGCGCATGGTTCTCCGCCGAGTGGCCGGCGTCGACGGCCCAGCCGTTGCTGCCCTGGGCCCTGGGGGTCAGGGGGTTCTCGGCGAAGGTGCCGTTGACGAAACGCAGGAGGGCGCCGCCGTGGTCGCTCAGGGCGCGGCTGACGGTGGCGCCCCAGGAAGGGTAACGGGGCATCAGCGACCGGAGCTTCTCGGGGTCGTTCTCCAAGCGTCCGTTGAGTGCTAGAAAGGTGAGCCGTGTGACCAGGGCGGACGAAAGCATCAGGGAGAACCCCTTGGCGAGGGTGAGGCAGTCCACCGGTTCCCAGGGGGCGGGCTGGCAGCGCAGCATCCGGAACTCCACCGGCAGGCGGCGCTGGTGCCTGTCCATGTAGGCGTTGACGCCGGCGCAGTAGGCCTCGACGGCTTGGGCGGAGCGTTCCGACAGCAGGGGCTGGGAGATCGCTGCCGTGTGGCGGATGCCGAGCAGCCGTATGAAGTGGTCGACGCCGACCATGGTGCCGGAGCGCAGGTGGCGCGTGAAGTCGCCGCGCGGCAGCGGCCGGTCGCCGAAGATCTCGGCCAGCCGTCCGCTGAAGAAATGGCGGTTGAGGTCCATCTGCCACAGCCGGTCCTGGGCGTGAACGTAACCCTGGGCGAAGAACAGGTCGGCTTCGCTACGGGCCTCCAGATACGGTATGGCGTAGGGGTCCCAGCGGACCCGGACGTCTTGACCGAGACCGGGAAGTTCGACCACGCCCCGGCGTTGGGGCAGGTTCTTACGCGCCGCGAAGCGGAGCAGCGGCGTGAGCAGGGATGCCAACAGGTTCATGGAACGGAATGAAACATGGGCTACCGCGGTGGCCAGCGTGGGCGGCCTGGGATTCTTTCCCGTAGCCCCGGGCACCGTAGCCAGCGTTGTCGCGGTCCAGGTCTACGCGCTGATCGGCCCGCTCCAGCAGGCCGCGGTGTTGGTGCCGGCCACGGTCGTTGCATTCGTCCTGGGCGGGCTCAGCGTGGGCGTCGTGCTGCGCCGCGACGGCGGAGCAAAGGACCCGTCCCATGTCGTGTGCGACGAGGTGGCCGGTCAGTGGCTCGCGCTCGTGAGCTTCAGTTACGCGGGCCGCTGGGAGTTCATCGTCGCCGCCTTCGTGCTGTTCCGCCTCTTCGATGTGTGGAAACCTCCGCCCGTGTCGTTCTTCGACCGCCGCCCCGGGCCCTGGAACGTCATGATGGATGACGTTGCCGCCGGCATCTACGCCAACCTGGCAAGCCACCTCTGCCTCCTCCTCATCCGGGGCTGAGGGGGTTGTTGGCGGGTAGGCCGAATGGCGTCCTTCGAAATGGTGTCCTTCGACTTCGCTTCGCTACGCTCAGGACGAACGGCTAAATAATGGCGGCGTCCTTCGACTTCGCTACGCTCAGGACGAACGGTTGTGGCCGTTTTTTGGCCGTTCGTCCTGAGCGTAGCGAAGTCGAAGGACGCCGCCAGTATTTAGCTGTTGTCCTGAGCGTAGCGGAGTCGAAGGACGCCGCCATTAATTATTTGGCCGTTCGTCCTGAGCGTAGCGAAGCGAAGTCGAAGGACGCCATTCGGCCTACCCGCCAACAACAACCCCTCAGCCCCGGATGAGGAAGAGGCAGAGGTGGCTTGCCAGGTTGGCGTAGATGCCGGCCGCAACGTCGTCCATCATGACGTTCCACGGCCCGGGGCGGCGGTCGAAGAACGACACGGGCGGGGGCTTCCACACATCGAAGAGGCGGAACAGCACGAAGGCGGCGACGATGAACTCCCAGCGGCCCGCGTAACCAAAGCTCACGAGCGCGAGCCACTGACCGGCCACCTCGTCGCACACGACATGGGACGGGTCCTTCGCTCCGCCGTCGCGGCGCCGCACGACGCCCACGCTGAGCCCGCCCCGGCCGACGGCAC
>JAPOQB010000609.1 GCA_026710965.1 Deltaproteobacteria bacterium
GGACCGCGTCGGCATGCATGTCGAACACGACCACCTCATGTCCGGCCTTGATCAGCCGCCTCGCCATGTTGCCGCCCATCCTTCCCAAACCGATTATGCCCAACTGCATACGAACCTCCTTGGATACGGTGTGTTCAGCTCCGCCACGAACCGAGTCGATAATCTTAGCATACGATACGGCGCCGCAAGACACACGCGCCGCCGCGTGGCCCTGTTAGTATTGCCGGACCGGATACGATAGAGTGTCGGCGTCATGTACGCTCCCATCGAAAACTACGGCGTCATCGGAGACCTTCACACGGTCGCCCTGGTGGGCGACAACGGTTCCATCGACTGGTTCTGCTACCCGCGCTTCGATTCACCCAGCGTCTTCGGCGCCGTGCTCGACGACGCCAAGGGCGGACGTTTCGTGATCGGGCCGGACGCGGACAACGTCACCTACCGGCAGTTGTACCTGCCGGACACCAACATCCTGATCACCCGCTTCATGACCGAGGAAGGCGTCAGCGAAGTCATGGACTTCATGCCGCCGGGTCCCGCCGACGAGGGCTACCACGGGCGCATCATCCGCATCGCCAAGGTGGTGCGCGGCACCATGTCGCTCAAGCTCCAATGCACCCCGGCGTTCGACTACGGGCGCGCGGAGCACACCGTGGAGGTCCGCGACAACCGCGCGGTGTTCCACAGCGACGGCCTCGCCTGCATGCTGAAGGTGTCCCAGAGCGGCCACCGGACCAAGGTGTCCGTCCGCCCGGACGGCAACGGCGGCGTGGTGGCCAGCGGCACCCTGCGGGAGAACAGCGTGCTGGCGGCGGTGTTCCAGGGGGTCGACGACCGCGGCATCGACTGCGACTGTCCGGAGGTGGAAGGCTGTCTCGAGCTGCTGGAAGACACCGAACAATACTGGCATCACTGGCTCCGGCAGTCCCGCTACAGCGGCCGCTGGCGCGAGCGCGTGGACCGCTCGGCGCTGATGCTGAAGCTCCTGTGCTACGAGCCCACCGGGGCCATCGTAGCCGCGCCCACCTGCAGCCTGCCGGAAAACATCGGCGGAGGGCGCAACTGGGACTACCGCTACACCTGGATCCGCGACGCCAGCTTCAGCCTGTACGGCCTCATGCGGCTGGGCTTCACCTACGAGGCCGGCCGCTTCATGGACTGGCTCAAGGAGCGCTGCGGCGACCTGAAACCCGACGGCTCGCTGCAGATCATGTACGGCATCCGCGGCGAGAAGAACATCCCCGAGTCCACCCTCGATCACTGGGAAGGCTACCGGAAGTCCGCTCCCGTGCGCATCGGCAACGCCGCCGCCGACCAGCTCCAGCTCGACATCTACGGCGAGATGATGGACTCGGTCTACCTCTTCAACAAGTACGGCACCCCCATCGACTCGGAGCTGTGGACCAATCTTTCGCGCCTGATGGAGTGGGTCTGCGACCACTGGGACCAGCCGGACGAAGGCATCTGGGAGGTCCGGGGCGGGCGCCAGCACTTCGTCTACTCCAAGCTCATGTGTTGGGTGGCACTGGACCGGGGCGTGCGCCTGGCGGAGAAGCGCTCCTTCCCCGCCAACCGCGAGCGCTGGCTCAAGAACCGGGACGCCATCTACCACCAGATCATGGCCAAGGGGTTCAACCGGGAACGAAACGCCTTCGTGCAGGCCTTCGGCAGCGATACCCTGGACGCCAGCAACCTGCTCATGCCGCTGGTGTTCTTCGTCTCCCCCACCGACCCCAAGATGCTCTCGACCCTGGCGGCCATCAACTGTCCGCCGCATGAGCACGGTCTGGTGTCGGACAGCCTGGTCTACCGCTACGACGTGGCCCGGACGGACGACGGGGTCGCCGGGGAAGAAGGCACCTTCAGCATGTGCACCTTCTGGCTGGTGGAAGCCCTGACCCGGGCCGGCCGGCTCGGCAACGCCCGGTTCATCTTCGAGAAGATGCTGAGCTACGCCAACCATCTCGGCCTCTATTCCGAGGAGACCGGCCCCCGGGGCGAGGCCCTGGGCAACTTCCCCCAGGCGTTCACCCACCTGGGGCTCATCAGCGCGGCCTTCAACCTCGACCGCAA
>JAPOQB010000734.1 GCA_026710965.1 Deltaproteobacteria bacterium
ACAAAAACCGCGATCAACGAAACTACCATAAACCTCTTTAATCGACTCATCGGGATCTCCTTTCGCTGCTCTCTCCCGCATACACGCGCGCGGGTGCTCGGACAATTGAAGTAGCCGAAGCTACTTGCGTTGCACCTAAAAGTCAAGAACGATAGTGCCGGGAAGGAGGGGGACCATGAGCATGACCCGACGTGACTTCATCCAGTCCCTGGGCGCGGTCGCCGGGGTAGAGGCGGTCCACCGGACCATGCAGGCGCTGGGGCTGTCGGGGACGGGCGAGGCCCGCGCGGCGGAGGCCGATCTGTCGCGCGGCTCGGGCCAGGGAAAGACCGTCGTGATTCTCGGCGCCGGCATCTCCGGCATGGCGGCCGCCTACGAGCTGTCGAAGGCGGGCTACCGCTGTACGATCCTGGAGGCCGCCGGGCGCGCCGGCGGGCGCAATCTGACGGTGCGTGGCGGCGACGTGATCGAAGAGACCGGCGGCCGGCAGCGGGTGGCGTTCGACCGCGGAGACCACCTGTACGCCAACCTCGGGCCGGCCCGCATTCCCTATCACCACCGCGCGATTCTCGGTTACTGCAAGGAGTTCGGCGTCGAGCTGGAAGTTTTCACCAACGACAATCGCGCCGCTCTTTTCCACAACCGGGAACGCTTCGGCGGCAAGCCGGTGGCGGCCCGCCAAGTCGTTACCGACACCCGCGGCTACATCGCGGAGCTGCTCGCCAAGGCCGTCGACGGCGATGCCCTCGACGGCGAACTGACCGGCGAGGACAAGGAGCGGGTACTCGAAATGCTGGTCCAGTGGGGCGGCCTGGACCCGGACCGGCTCTACAAGGGCTCGGACCGCGCCGGCTATCGCGGCGAGAAGCTCCATGCGGGCCTCAAGGCCGGCGAGGTGAACTCCCCGCTGGACTTTGGCGACCTGCTCAAGGCGGACTTCTGGCAGTACAAGCTCCACTTCAGCCATTTTCTCAACCAGAACCCCACGCTGTTTCAGCCGGTGGGCGGCATGGACGCCATCGCCAAGGCTTTCGAGCGGCGCGTCGGGCCGCTCATCCGATACCACAGCCCCACCAGACAGATCCGCAAGACGCCGGACGGCGTTCGCATCGTCTACCGGCAGGGCGGGCGGGACGCCGACGGCGCCATCGACGCGGACTTCGCCATCTGCACCATCCCCGCGCCCGTGCTGAAGGACATCCCCAACGATTTCTCCCGGGAGACGCAGGCGGTCATCGAGTCGGTCGAGTTCGTGCCCGCGGTCAAGGTCGCCTTCCAGGCCCGCCGCCGCTTCTGGGAAGAAGATCATGCCATCTACGGCGGCATCTCGTGGACCGACCAGGACATCACGCAGATCTGGTATCCGCCCTACGGCTATCACCGGGACAAAGGGATCATCGTCGGCGCCTACATCTGGGACGAGAAGCCCGGACTGCGTTTCGGGGAAATGACTCCGGTGGAGCGGCTGCGGGCCGCCACCGCCGAGGGCGAGCGCATGCACCCCGGATATGCCGCGGAGATGGAGTCCGGGGTCAGCCTGGCCTGGGCCAGGGTGCCTTTCCAGAAAGGCGGCTGGCCGAAAAGCCGTCACAAGTCGCCGGAAGCACTGCAAAAGCCCGACGGACCCATCCACTTCGCCGGCGACCAGGTCAGCGGCCTGCCCGGATGGCAAGAGGGTGCCGTGCTCGGAGCCCACATGGCGGTCCGGGCCATCAACGAGCGTGTCCTGGCGAAATAGTCTTCTCCCGGCGCGGGCAACGAAACGCCCTCGTTCTTGACAACCATGGGGTAATTGGCTACGCAGCCACAGAAGCAACGTCCATCCCCATGAAACCCGCACCTTTCACCTACTATTGTCCCGGAACCCTCGACGAGGCGGTGGCCCTACTCGACGAGCACGGCGACGACGGCAAGATCCTCGCCGGCGGACAGAGCCTGATGCCGCTCATGAGTCTGCGTCTCGCCCGGCCGGCCGTGATCGTGGACATGAACCGCGTTCCCGGCCTGGACCGCATCGCCGTCAACGGCGACGGCAGCCTCGGCATCGGCGCGATGACGCGCCAGCGGGCGATCGAACGGGACGCCGGTCTCGCCGAACGGAATCCGCTGCTGGCCGCGGCGGTGCCCCTCATCGGCCACTTCCAGATCCGCAACCGCGGCACGGTGGGCGGCAGCCTGGTCCATGCCGATCCGGCGTCCGAGCTGCCGGCGGTGACCGTGACCCTGGGCGCCGACTTCGTGCTCTCCAGCGCCGCGGGCGAACGGGTGGTGAGCGCGGAGGACTTCTATCTGGGCTACATGGCCACGGCCTGCGAAGCCAACGAGTTGCTCACCGAGATCCGCGTGCCGGCGTGGAAGGCGGGCCGGCTCTGGGCCATCGACGAAGTGGCCCGGCGCAAGGGCGACTTCGCCATGGTGGGCGTGGCGCTGTGGGTGGACATGGACGGCGGCGCCTGCGCGGACGCCCGGATCACGCTTTTCGGCGTCGGCGGCAAGCCCGTCCGGGTGGAGAAGGCGGAGCAGCATCTCAAGGGCGCGGCCCTGGACGACGCCGCCCTCAAGGAGGTGGAGCGTATCGTGTTCGAGGAGCTCGACCCCGACTCCGACATCCACGCATCGGCGCTCTACCGCAAGGAAGTGGGCGGCGTTCTCACCCGGCGCGCGCTGAGCGCGGCCGTGGCGAGAGGCACGGAGGGCAACGGCGCATGAGCACCAAGAGCATCCTCAACCTCACGGTCAACGGCAAGGCCTACGAGAAGCTGGTGGAAGTGCGCATGACGCTGGCGGACTTTCTCCGGAACGAGCTGGACCTCACGGGCACGCACCTGGGCTGCGAGCACGGCGTATGCGGCGCCTGCACGGTGATCATGGACGGCGAGGCGGTGCGCTCCTGTCTGCTGCTGGCGGTACAGGCGGAAGGAGCGACCCTGGAAACCGTCGAGGGGCTGGCGGACGGCGACCGGCTGCACCCCTTGCAGGCGGCGTTCCAGGACCGGCACGCGCTTCAGTGCGGCTTTTGCACCCCGGGGTTCCTCATGACCGCGTCGGCCTTCCTCAAGGAAAACCCACAGCCCACGGATGCCGAGATCCGGGAAGCCATCTCGGGCAACATCTGCCGCTGCACCGGCTACCAACCCATCATCGAAGCCATCGCGCAGGCGGCCCCGGAGGTGGGCGGCCGCTCGGACGCGGACTGACGAGAGCACTCCGCCCTCGTCCCCGGTTTGGTCCGGCCGGCAAGAACAGCGATGACGCATCCCCCTGAACGAGAGGCTCCCTGACATGGCGGAATCATACATCGGCGCTCCCATCAGGCGGCGCGAGGACATCCGGTTCATCACCGGCGCGGGCACCTACGTGGATGACATCAAGCTGCCCCACATGGTCCACGCCGCCATCCTCCGGAGCCCCCACGCCCACGCCCGCATCCATAACATCGACACCAAACGCGCCGAGGCCCTGCCCGGGGTGGTCTCGGTATTCACCCTCAAGGACATCGGCGAACTGGACGCCACCGTCCCCATCCGGATGTACAAGATCCCGGGGCTGGACAAGTATCTCCAGCCCTCGCTGGCGCGGGACGTGGTGCGCTACGTGGGCGAGCCCGTGGCCGTGGCGGTAGCGGAGAGCCGCTACCTGGCCGAGGACGCGCTGGACGCCATCGACGTCGAATACGAGATTCTCCAGGAAGTGATGGACGTGCGCGAGGCGCTCGAGGACAAGGTGCTGGTGCACGAACAAAACGGCACCAACCTGGCCGGCGTCCACCACGTCTCCATCGGCGACGCGGACAAGGCCTTCGCGGAAGCCGACTATACCCGGCGCGAGGAGTTCCGGGTCCACCGCTTCACCGGCAACCCCATGGAGACCCGCGGCGCCGTGGCCCACTTCGACCGCGGCAAGGGTGAGCTCAGGGTCTACGGCGCCACCAAGCTGCCGCACCTGAACCGGCAGACCATCGCCGCCTTCCTGCAACTGCCCGAGCACAAGTGCCACTTCGAGGAGAACGACGTCGGCGGGGGCTTCGGCATCCGCGGCGAGCTCTATCCCGAGGATTTCCTGATCCCCTTCGCCTCGGTGCGCCTCGGTCTCCCGGTGAAATGGATCGAGGACCGGCGCGAGCACCTTTTGGCAGCCAACCACTCGCGCCAGGTGACCTGCGAGTTGGAGATTGCCGCGCGCAAGGACGGCACCCTGCTCGCCCTGCGAGCGCAGATCTACGGCGACATGGGCGCCTACGTGCGCACCCACGGCGGGCTGGTGCCGTGCTCCACCGCCGCGCTGCTGACCGGCCCCTACCGGATCCCCAACTACGAGGCCAAGATCCACTGCATCATGACCAACAAGACCGGCCTGGGCACGCTGCGGGCGCCCGGCCGGGTGGAGTCGTGCTTCTACCGCGAGCGCATGCTCGACATGATGGCGCGGGACCTGGATCTCGACCCGGTGGAGCTGCGGAAGAAGAACCTGGTCACGCCCGCGGAGATCCCGTACGAGATCGGGTTCACCCGGCCCAGCAGCCACCCCACCATCCTCGACAGCGGCGACTACGCCAGCGCCCTCAGGCAGGCGCTGGAACGGTTCGAGTACGACAAGATGCTGGAACTGCAAGGGCTGCGGGACGACGGCCGCTACCACGGCGTCGGGCTTTCGTACTTCGTCAAGAACACCGGCGGGCTGGAGCCCTACGAGGGCGCCCGCATGGTGGTGGGCGAAGGCGGCGGCGTCAGCGTGTACCTGAGCATCGCCCAGCTCGGCCAGGGCCACGAGACCGCCA
>JAPOQB010000288.1 GCA_026710965.1 Deltaproteobacteria bacterium
AAGCCCACCGGGGAGGGTACCGGACTCGGACTGTCCCTGTCCCAGGACATCGTCGCCCAGCACGGAGGTCTCATGGGCGTCGAGTCGGAGCCCGGCGTGTTCACGGAGTTCTGGATCACGATCCCCGCCGACGGCTCGGCATCCGCTGGACAGCCGGCCTGACCCCGGTTATCCGGCCGAGGCGTCTTGCCGGCGGTGGGTTGCCCGCCGCGGGTCTCACCGCGGCGGGCAACCCTTGTCAGGAATTGTTTCGGAGCGCGTCGGCGTCGTCCGGATCGGGCATGACCACGAACTCGGGGTAGGCTTCGATGCCGAGTTCCCCCGCGTCCTGGCCGAGCTCTTCCACCGATAGCGAAACCCGCGCCCCCATGAGCTGCTTCAGCCCCATCCATACCAGCCACGAACTCGCGAACACGAAGACGCCGATGGCCACCACTCCCAGGAGCTGAACGCCGAAGTTGCCGCCGGCCACGATGCAGGTCGCCAGCGTGCCCCAGATGCCCGCGAACAGATGGACCGGTATCGCACCGACGACGTCATCCACCTTGAGCAGATCCAACAGCCTCAGGCCCGCCACGCAAACGCCTCCGCCGACCGCGCCGATGATCACCGCCCAGTAGTGAGTGACGAAGTCCGGCCCCGCGGTAATGGCCACGAGCCCCGCCAGAGCGCCGTTGAGGCCCGCCATCAGGTCGATGCGCCCGAGCAGCGGCCGTTCCATAACCAGGGCGACGAGAAAACCGGCGGCCCCGGCGAGGTTGGTATTGACCAGCAGGTGGCTGATGGCCACCGCGTCCGCGGCCCCGCCCAGGGCCAGTTGCGATCCGCCGTTGAAGCCGAACCACCCGAGCCACAGGATGAAGACGCCCAGGGTCACGATGGGGATGTTGGAAGGCGGCGTGGTCTTGACGCTGCCGTCGGCACGGAACTTGCCGCGCCGGGCACCCACCACGATGGCCCCCGCCAGGGCCGCCCAGCCCCCGGTGGAATGGACGATGGTGGATCCGGCGAAGTCCTTGAAGCCCATGGCGCCCAGCCATCCGCCGCCCCAGGTCCAGGCGCCGACGATGGGATAGATGATGCCCGTCAAGAGGATGATGAAGACGAAGAAGGTCCAGAGCTTCACCCGCTCGGCCAGGGTGCCGGACACGATGGACGCGGTGGTGGCCACGAATACCATCTGGAAGAACCAGTCGGACATGCGGGCATAGTCGGCCTTGAGCACCGCCTCGGTTGCCGCCGCCCGGGTCTGGTCGGTTGCGGCCAGCAACGCCACTTCTTCGGCCGAGGGTCCGTAGAAGAAGGTGAGGGTGCCGAACCAGCTCCCCACGTCCACGTACATCAGGTTGTAGCCGATGAAAAAATACATGATCCCGGCGATGGCGTAGAGGCCCATGTTCTTGAGGCAGATCATGGAGACGTTCTTCGTCCGCACCGAGCCCGCTTCGAGCATGGTGAAGCCGGCGCACATCCACATGACGAGGGCGCCCCAAATGAGAAACGAGAAGGTGTTGAGGACGAATTGCGCTTCCTTGTCGAGGGCCGCGTCGGCGGCGGTGGCCAGCCAGAAGAAGCCCAATCCCGCCACCAGTCCGCCCGCCGTGGCCATGCGGCCGAAGTGTCCGCCGAAGCCCGAAACCCATTTTGGAAAGCCGTAGTTGCTCATGTTCACGGTACCTCCGGTTTCATCGAATTTCGTCTGCAAGCCTCCAGTTCGTGGAACTCATGGCCGTTATCGT
>JAPOQB010000612.1 GCA_026710965.1 Deltaproteobacteria bacterium
CCCCGACTTGAGGGAGATGCGCACGGGGAACCCGCGGAAGTCGCGCAGCGGGTATTGAAAATCGTGCAGGAAGATCTCGATCACCGAGCCGTGAATCCGGTATTCACCCCTGGCCCTGGGACGGTTCCTGGAAGACCGATAGCCCAGACGCCGCAGCTTCTCGCGGATCCGGCTCGCCGGAATGTTGATTCCGGGATAGAGGATCTTGCTGTCGGCGTAGATCTTCGAGGGGAATTCCCATTTGCGCCCCTCGAACTTGGTCTGCACCACCCCGCTCAGGTGCCATACGTACCAGCCGCCCATGCCCAGCACCCCCACGACCAGCAACAACAGCAGCGCCGCGGCCAACTTGGCGAGTCGCACGAGTGTTCTCTTGAGGCCGCTTCTCATGGTCCGGGCTCTTAACGGGGAAGGCGCAACGCCAGGAAGATCGTCGTGTCTTCACGCCGTATCAGAAACAGGATACCGCTCCCCTTCGCCAACTCCCCGACGATCCGCCTGAAATCCTTAAGCCCCTCGATCCGTTTGCGATCGATCTCGAGAATCACGTCGCCCACCCGGATGCCCGCCTGGTCCGCGGGCCCCTCCGGCTCCACCGCGGTAACCACCACGCCCTCCCGATTCTGGATTTCGGGGCCGAGCTCACGGGCCATCGGTCCCACGGTCAGGCCCAGTTCCTTGCCGTCCTCCACCTTCACCACCACCTCGTCGTCACCGAGCCTGCCGATCCGCACTTCCACGACAACGCGCCGGCCATTGCGCACGACCGTGACATTGACGACCCTGCCCACGGCCGTCCGGGCAACGATCAGCGAAAGGTCGCTGGACTTCTTGACGGCGGCCCCGCCGAATTCGACGATGACATCGCCCACCTGAACACCGGCGGCCTCCGCGGGGCTCCCCTTGGCCACGTTCGCCACCAGGGCTCCTTGCGCCTCACCCATTCCCAGAGCCGCTGCCGTCTCGGCGTTGACGTCCTCGATGACGACCCCCAACCAGCCCCGGGTGACCTTGCCCTCGTCCCTGAGTTGGGACAGCAACCCCTTGACCAGGTTGATGGGAATCGCGAAACCGATCCCGATGTTACCCCCGCTCCGGCTGAAGATCGCGGTGTTGACCCCCACCACCTCGCCTCTGAGATTGATCAAGGGTCCCCCCGAGTTGCCCGGGTTGATGGAGGCGTCGGTCTGGATGAAGTTGTCGTAGGGGCCGGCGCCGATGCGGCGTCCCTTGGCGCTGACGATGCCCGACGTCACCGTATGCTCGAGACCGAAGGGGTTGCCGATGGCCAGCACCCACTCGCCCACTTCCAACGCCGCCGAATCGCCCAGCAGCACCACCGGCAACGCGCGCGCGACATCGATCTTGATCAGCGCGATATCGGTCTTGGGGTCACGGCCCGCGACCCGGGCTCGATGCTCGGACCCGTCCGCCAGCTTGACGATGAGGTCCTGTCCTTCCTCGACCACGTGGTTGTTGGTGAGGATATAGCCGTTGGGATCCACGATGAAACCCGACCCCACGCTTCGACGGGGACTCGGAGGTGTCGGGCTCGACGGGAAACGCTCGCCGAAAAAGCGCCGCCAGAAGTCGCTGAAAGGATCGTCCTGGCGGAAGGGAGTCGGAGCCGATGATGACTCCGTGGAGGGACTCGAAGAGATGTGCACGACCAGCGGCCGCACCTGCTTCGAAAGCGTGACGAAATCGGGGAGACTCATTCGCGGGGTTGTGCTGGCCTGGGACAAACCCGCAACCAACACGACCGCGGCCGCCCAGGCCAGCGACCACACACGCGTGCGTCTTCGTTCACTAGGAGCGGCTGCTGGCCTCATGTCGTTCGAACGGCCTCCACGTACCTCATCCTGAGATTGTACAGGACTTCCCGCACGAGTTGCTCCTCGGTCTCGTCCAGATTCCCCTTGCTCTTCTCGCCGAGCATGCCGATGATATCGATGGTCTGCTTGGCCACGGCCACGTCCTTCTCCAGCTTGCCCGTAACCGGATTGCTCATCTCTCCGAGATGCATCAGCGCCTGCGTGCTCAAGCTGATGATGAACGTGGAGAAATTGATGGACGGCAACTCTTCCCGGCGTTCTTCCGACTCCCCACCGGCATTCGGCTCGGCTTGAGG
>JAPOQB010000614.1 GCA_026710965.1 Deltaproteobacteria bacterium
AACGGTCCTCGAGCTTCCGTGCCATCTCGCGGATCTGCTTGCCGTACTCCGGCGAGTTGGGCAGGTACTTCTTCCACGACGACTCGTACGCCATCGTGCGAAAGCGCTTGGCCTCGTCGCCCTTGAGCTCATGGATCTTCATGCCGTGCTTGGACACCAGCGTATTGACTTCCTTGCCGATGTAGTCGTTGTAGAAGCCCGGCGTCCATCCCTCGACCGCGATCATGGAATCCGTCAGGACCTTTTGCTGCTCCGGCGTGAGCTTGTTCCATTTGTCCAGGCTGATGTACATCCACGTGCGCACGGTCCAGAAGTGCGGCTTGAGCATGCAGCAGACCTGCTCGTAGAGCTTCGTCGACAGGGTGCCGATGACCGGAGCGAAGTATCCGTCCACGACCCCCCGCTCCAGGGCGTTGTAGACGTCGGGCCACGGCACCTGGATCATGGTGGCCCCGAGGGCCTGGCCCAGGGGCAGGTACGTGGGCGTGCTGCGCATCTTCATTCCCTTGAACTGGGCGATGCTGGTCACCGGATTCTTGGTGAAGATGGCGAACTCCACCGGTCCAGAGCTGAGCCCGAGGAGCTTCACGCCGGCCCGTTTCTGGGTCACTTGGTCGAAGAACTTGGTGACGCCGGCCTGGCGCAATTCGCTGGTGTCCCCGACAAAGTACTCCAGGAAGACTCCCTCCGGGATCTTGGCGGAATCGTAGGCGCCGGCGCCGCCCAGAACATCCAGCACCCCGCGCTGCACGAGACCCAGCATCTCGAAGGGTGACGAGATCTCGGGACCGCCCTTCCAGTCCACCTTGATCTTGCCGCCGGACCGTTTCTCGACCTGACGTGTGAACTCCCAGTAGCCGGCATTGAAGATGTAGTCCTTCTTCCAGGCCGTGGCGCCCTTGAGCACCAGCTCGGGTTCGGCGGCCGGAGCGACGCTCGCGGTGAAGACTCCCAGGGTGAAAAATACAACGATACAGCCAAGTGCCCTGCTCATGGATACATCCTCCTGTTAATCCGTTTGTCGGTTTCGACGGTTGGCCGCGCTCAACGCTTTTCCAGGTCTCGCGCCAACTGCCGTATCTTCTTGCCGTGCTCGGGCGATTCCGGCACGTATTTGTTCCAGGCGGACTCGTACGCCATCTTGAGGAAGCGCTTGGCCTCGTCGCCCTTGAACTCGATGACCTTCATGCCGTGCTGCTTCACCAGCGTATCGATTTCCTTGCCGATGATCCCCGCGTAGTGGCCCTGCGCCCATTCCTCGGTGGCGACGATGGCGTCGGTCAAGATTTTCTGCTGCCCCGGGGTGAGCTTGTTCCAGGTCTTCGTGCCGATGTACAGCCAGGTGCGCACGGTCCAGAAGTGGGGCGCGATCATGCAGCAGACCTGCTCGTAGAGCTTCGTCTGGAGGGTGCCGATGGCCGGAGAGAAGTATCCCTCCACCACGCCGCGTTCGAGCGCGGGGTAAAGGTCGGCCCACGGGATCCGGATCATCGAGGCGCCCAGGGCCTGTCCCATGGGCAGGTAGGTGGGCGTGCTGCGCATCTTCAGTCCCTTGAAGTCGGCGATGCCCTTCACCGGTTTCTTGGTGAAGATGGCGATGCCGACGGGACCCGAGGTCATGCCCAGCAGCTTGACGGCGGTTTTCTTCTGGCTCAGGTCGTCGAAGAACTTGGTGATGCCCGCTTTCCGCAGGACCGCCGGGGTGCCGACGAAGTACTCGGGAAAGACCCCTTCCATGTACTTCTGCGTGTAGTAGGCGGCGGAGCTGCCCAGGACATCCACGACGCCGCGCTGCACCAGGCTCAGCATCTCGAAGGCCGGCGCGATCTCGGGACCACCCTTCCAGTCCACCTTGATCTTGCCGCCGGACAGCTTCTCGACCTGGCGGCTGAACTCCCAGTAACCGTCATTGAAGACGTAGTCTTTCTTCCAGGCCGTGGCGCCCTTGAGCACCAGGTCGGCGGCCGGGGCCAGGGTTGCGGTGAACAGACCCAAGGTAAGGAACACAACGATACAGCGAAGCGACGCTTTCATGGACGGGGCCCTCCCTTCCATCGGTTCGACGGGTCCTTGGTTCGGATGCGGGCCACACTAGTACCCTTGCCGGAAGGCTGTCAAGGACTAATCGGCCGCCATGCAAACGGGCCTGGAGCCCGCCCTGGTATTGACGGAGATCGTCCCCGCGGCCACGAAACGCCGCGAATTTGCCCAAGACGGCGTTTCGCGGTATCGGTAGGCGAGCGCACCATGTCCGTGACCGGCACACACGGCTCAACAACCGAACGGGAGTAGTCCTATGGGGGAAGTCGAAGAAAAGATTGGGGCGGACTATCTACGGCTCCTGGCGGCCAAACAACGCCTTTCGGTCCTGGATAGTGAAGTGAAGAAGATGACCGGCAGCCTCAACATGGCCATCAGTCTGCTGAGCGGCAAGGAGACCGGGCACTACGGCGACGACGGCTCGTACCACGTCCACAATCGCCCGAACAGCGGTATTCCGCACCGGCAGTTGACGTTGCCGACCGTCGAAGAGCTGGGCAAGATCGTGGAATATCGAAAGCAGGCCAAGGAAGAGGTCGATGCCCTGACCAAGCAGTTCAAACAACTCGAAGCGAAGCTTTAGAGGATGGGATTCAGAGGATGGGGAAAGTGGCCAGGGACAGAATCGAACTGCCGACACGAGGATTTTCAGTCCTCTGCTCTACCGACTGAGCTACCTGGCCGAGTGTGAGAAAAATATGGCGGAAAATGCCCGGCGCGTCAACACGGGCCGTGTGCGGGACCGCCGTTTCCGGAGGCTTGCCCAATGACACTGCTGCTCAGCAACGAAGAGATCGACGGGATCCTGACCATGGAGATGACGCTCGAGTGCGTCGAGCGTTCGCAACGGTCGCTGGAGGCCGGGGAAGCGGTCAACAGCCCGCGGGTGGACACGCTGGCGCCCACGGCGGTGGGCGAGACCAAGGGAGTCTACAGCCTCAAGGCCATGAGCGGGCTGTGGCCGGACGAGGGCATGGCCGCGCTCCGCATCAACAGCGACGTGCTGGTCTGGCCGGAGGTCATGGGCAACGTCCGGCGCGACCGGCTGCCCTCGGCCGACGGCCGCTGGAACGGGCTGATGCTGCTGTTCAGCATGGAGACCGGAGCGCCGGTGATGATCTGCCCGGACGGATATATCTCGCGCATGCGGGTGGGCGCGGCCAACGGGCTGGCGGCCCGCTACCTGGCCCGGGAGGACGCCTCGGTTATGGCGCTCCTGGGGACCGGCTGGCAGGCCGGCGGACAGTTGATGGCCCACTGCGCCGTGCGGCCCATCACCGACGTCAAGGTGTTCAGCACCAACCCCGCCAACCGGGAACGCTTCTGCCGTGAGCTGGCGCCGCGGGTCCGGGCCCGGCTCACGCCGGTGGAGTCCGCGGACGAAGCAGTGGAGGGGGCGGACCTGGTGGTGACCGGGACCAACTCCATGGAACCGGTGCACCAGCTCAAGTGGCGGCGGCCCGGCGTCCACTACAGCGCTGTCAAGGTGCAGGAGATGGACCACGACTTCCTGGACGCCATGGACCGCGTGTTCCTGTTCTCCAGGAACCCCGCCAACATCCGCCCGCAGGTGTATCGCACGGAGGCCGTGGAGACGCCCGAGGGTACCGGCGGCTGGTGGTCCGAGCGCACCACGCCGCTGTGGGAGCGGATCCAGGAGCTGCCCCAGGCCATCATCGGCGCCGTGCCGGGACGGCAGACAGCAGAGCAGACCACGGCCTTCGTCAACAACGTCGGCCAGGGCCTTCAGTTCGCCGC
>JAPOQB010000615.1 GCA_026710965.1 Deltaproteobacteria bacterium
CGGCCAAAAGGACCCGCAGATTCGTCAACGTATTTACGGAACGCAACACTAGTGTCCTGCGTCACAAATAGCTTGCGCTTGGCGCCCTTCGACTTCGCTTCGCTACGCTCAGGGCGAACGGTTAAGTTAACGGAATCCTGACAAGAGCCCGTTCGCACTGCGCCCTTCGACAAGCTCAGGACCGGCTTCGCGAAGCGAAGTCGAAGGGCGCCGGCCCATGTCGCAGGGAGTTCAACAACCTGCCAGGCGGTCTTTGACAGGACCCGTGACTTGGTCTACGGTCCGAGCATCATGAGCTACAAGACCATCCATCATCAGGCCGACGTGCTGGTCATCGGCGGCGGCGCGGCCGGCGCCATGGCGGCGATCCGCGCCCGGGAGGCGGGCGCGGATGTGTTGCTGGTGGACAAGTCGGTGTTCGGGCGGAGCGGCTGCGCGGCGCTGGCGTCGGGGGCCTACATCACCTACATGCCCGGCGACGACATCATGCTCCACCTCGGCGGCCGCGGCGTGCTCACCAACCAGACCAAGGCCATCGAGGCCATCCACGCCACCTACGACGTGCTCAAGATCCTGGACGGCTGGGGCGTGAGGTTCGTCAAGGAGGGCGGCGAGCTCTGGCGCGGCAAGGGCGGCTCCGGGGCGGCGGCCAGCGGCGGCCTGGCAGCGGGGCTGGTGGGCGGCGGCACGGCGATGATGAAGGTGATCCGGGGAGTGGCGCTGCGCGACGGCGTCCGGGTGCTCAACCGGGTTTCGGTGACGGACCTGCTGACCTCGGACGGCAGGCATCCCACCGGCGGCCAGGTAGTGGGCGCCCTCGGGGTCTCCGGGCGCGAGCGCGAGGTCCACGTGTGCGAGGCCAAGTCCGTGGTGATGTGCGCGGGCGGATTCAACTTCGGTTACAAGCGGCCGGGGCAGTGGTTCGCCGGCATGCCCCTCAACATCACCAGCGACGGCGTGGCCATGCAGATCCGGGCGGGCGCGGTGATGGGCAACATGGCGGTGGGCAGCAAGTACCTCCAGACCATGGAGTTCATGTGCGCCCCAGGCATCGAGCACTTCACCACCATGGGCACCAGCTACTTCAACAGCCGGGGCGAGGACGTGATGAAACGGTTCTCGGAATCCGAGGCCGAGTTCACCCGGCGGCTGTCCCTGGGACAGGCGGTGGCGCTGGAGATGCTGGAAGGCAACGGACCGGTGTACCTGGACTGCACCAAGCTCCCGCCGGAGAACATCCGGCTGCTGTACGAGGTCATCCCCATCATCATGAACACCTTCGAGGCGGCCGGGTACGAGATCAGCAAGGAGCGGGTCCCGTATCTGCCGGTGCTGGCGGCCACCTACGGCTCCAGCCACGGCGGCGGCGCGGTGGTGGACGACGATTGCAGGACCTCGCTGCCGGGCCTGTTCGCGGCCGGCGCCAGCAGTGACGGCATGAACATCTCGCCCAACCTCAACCTCTCCTGGTGCATGGTGCTGGGCTGGTGGGCCGGGTTGCACGCCGCCGACTACGCCCGGAACGCGGACCTCAAGGGCGCCGTCGGGCAGCAGGTGGAGTCGCTGTCCAAGAGCACCACGCAGTACCTCAAGCCGGAAGGGACCGACTTCAACGAGGTCCACGGCAAGGCCGCGGACCTGCTGCACGAGCTGGGAGTCATCCTCAGCGACGAGAAGATCACCCGGGTGCGGCGCGGGCTCATGGACATCCTGGACACCTATGACAACGTCATGGCCAGGGACCCCCACGACCTGGTGAAGGTGCTGGGGTTGCGGAACTCCATCGAGGCGCTGACCGCGGTACTGGACTACCTGCTGCACCGGCAGGAAAGCCGCGGCTCGGTGATCAACCGCGACCATCCCGAGACCGACAACGAGAAGTGGCTGGTGTTGAGCAAGTCGATCATCGAGAACGGCGCGCTGAAGATCTGGGACGAGGCCATCCCGCGCGACGAATTCTACGTGCACTACCGGCCCAGGGCCGGGAAGGCCATGCACCCTTTCTTCAAGGTCGCCGGGCAGGCGGTGGAAGCGGGGGATTAGAGGCTGTCATGGCTGAAGAACTGCATCTTCCGAAGGTCGAGATTTCCAAGCAAGCATGCATCTCCTGCACGGCGTGCGACGACGCCTGCCCGACGGACGTGATCCGGATAGGCAAGGACGGCTACCCGTTCGCCATGTACGAGGAAGACTGCCAGGGCTGCTTCATCTGCGAATGGGACTGTCCCGTCGGGGCCATCAAGATCCGCGTCGCGCGCTGGTACGAGGCGGGACAGTAGGTGTCCCGGCCAACGGTCCGCCTCTGTCCGTCCGGCGCCACGAAGTCGGGAACCGGTGACACGGCCGGCCCCGGCCGGCGGATGCGAGTGGCGAAGCCGTCCGCATCCCGTCCACGCATCCCGCTCCAATGAGCATCTTCTACGCCCTCATCGCGTCGCTCAACTTCGCGGTCTCCCACATCCTGATCCGCCGCGGCCTGGCCCAGTCCAATCCGCTGGCGGGGTTCGCGATCTCCATCCTGATCTCGGCGGTGGCCCTCTGGTCCATGGTGGCGGTGACCCTGCCGCTTGCCGTCTTCTGGACCCACGCCATCTGGTATTTCGCCGTAGGCGGCCTGTTCGCGTCCGGGCTGGGCCGCTGGCTGGTCTATGTCTCCATCGACCGGCTGGGTGTGGCGCGGTCCATCCCGGTGGTGAGCACGACGCCCATGTTCGCCTCGATCCTGGCCGTGATCCTGGTCGGGGAGCACTGGACCCTGGGCGCGTTTTTCGGCACCGTGTTGATCATCTGCGGGGTCGTCGTCATCTCGCAAACCCACGAGCAAAGGGCCGATTGGCGCCGCCGGGACCTGATCTTCCCGCTACTGGGGGCGTTGTCATTCTCCTTCTCCGCCAGCGTCCGGAAGCTGGGCTTCTTCATCGACAACCTGCCGCTCATGGCGTCGTGCGTGAACGCCACCACCGGACTGGTGCTGGCCATCGCGATGGTGTACGGGCAGGGCGGCCCGCGCAAGGTGCTGCCCATGTCCCGTTCGGTATTCTGGTGGTTCGTGGCCGCGGGGATCTGCAACACCACCGGGATGCTGGCCAACTTCTACGCCCTCTCCACCGGCGACATCGTCATCGTCGAACCGCTCATCAGCACCAATCCGGTGCTGACCGTGGTCCTCACGGCGATCTTCCTGCGCGACGTGGAGACCGTGAACCTGCGAGTGTGCGTCGGCGTCGCCTTCACCTTCGTCGGCACCCTGTTGCTGGTCTACAGCCGGGCC